>JAMWZA010000030.1 GCA_024305105.1 Marinoscillum sp. | reverse complement strand
GCCTCTTTATAGTGTAGCACTTAAAGAATGGAACAACTAATATTCAAATATTTAAATGAAAAGCTTACCGTTCAGGAGGAGATAACCTTGCGGGAATGGTTGGAGTCAAATTCTGAAAATAGACAGGTCTTTGAGAACATGGTGAGTTATTGGAAGTTGTCTGAAGCTCAAATTAACTCATCGAAAGAGCGTGTTTTTTCCAATATTATTGAAGGAGTTCAAAAGTCTTCGAAAAAAACAAAAGAATCGTCTTCATGGAAATACGTCTGGCGTATTGCAGCCATTCTTGTGCTGGCTACTGGTCTGGGTTTGGTATTCAATTATGTGGAGAATCGGTTTGCTGGAGAGCAACAAGGTGATTTGGTCTTTATCGAGAAAGAAGCTCAATACGGGCAAAAGCTGATTTGTGAGCTCCCTGATGGCTCAATAGTAAAATTGAATTCAGGAAGTAAAATCAGCTATCCAAAACATTTTAAAGGGAGTAATCGGGAGGTTAGTCTTTCAGGAGAAGCATTTTTTGATGTATTCAGAAATCCAGAAAGGCCTTTTGTAATTCGTACCAGCCAAATGAACATTACAGTTCTTGGTACTTCATTTAATGTAAATGCATATACGGAAGACGAGATATCCTCAGTCGCGGTAAAAACTGGCAAAGTAGCTGTGAAAAGTACAGTTAATGATCAGGAGGTTACACTATTGCCAAATGAGAAGGTGCAAGTAGTTGCTCAGGACGCTATGATGAAGAAAGGAAGTGTGCAGAATGATGAGAAAGTTTTTGGATGGTTGGAGCAAACATTGATGTTTGAAGATGACGACCTTCCAACCATAATAACAAGACTAGAGAGATGGTATGATGTGAAGGTAGAGGTGGTAAGGAAGATGAACGAGAAGAAGACCTTCACAGGAAAGTACAAAAACCCATCATTACGTGCAGTAATGGAGAGTTTATCGTACGCCTACGATTTTGAATATGAATTGAACGGTAAAAAAGTAATAATCAAATAAAAAAGGAAAGCCGAGAAGTCTTTGGGGAAAGGTCTCGGCTCTCTATAAAGTTTCTGACTTAAACATAAACTCTATGCATGCAAAATTACCAAAATTAATCATTCGCATGTCAAAAATTGCGATTTATGCGGTGATCATGTGCTACTCGCTCAGTATGGCGTTTGGACATGAATCAAGCGCTCAGCGAAAGTACCTGAGTGAAATTGACCTTGAGGTGGACCTCAAGGGTAAGGATCTATTGGCGCTGCTTGATCAGATTGAGCAAACCAGTGATTTTCGTTTTGCCTACTCCAAAAAGGATTTGAAGCATAAGAAGGTTGCTCTAACATCTGGTAAATGGAATATGGAATCCTTGTTGAAAGAAATTTCGATACAGGCCGAAGTTTCCTTGAAACGCATCAATGAAACCATCACCATCAAGGAAGTGGAGAAGGAAGATAGACTTCCTGTCGTTTCGGAGAAAGTGAGTATTCTGCAAACAGTAAAAGGAGTAGTAACTGACGAAAATGGTGAAGGACTACCCGGGGCAACAGTTACAATCAAGGGATCTACTTTCGGTACCATTACAGACATTGATGGAAACTTCACCATTGACGTGGATGAAGGACAAACACTTGTTTTTTCTTTCGTTGGTTACCAACCAAAAGAACTGTTGATGACCGGCCAGTCCACTGTTTCGGTATCACTGGAGCTGGACACGCAG
Organism: Marinoscillum sp.; assembly: GCA_024305105.1. GTDB lineage: Bacteria > Bacteroidota > Bacteroidia > Cytophagales > Cyclobacteriaceae > Marinoscillum. Next base: position 43,369 of record JAMWZA010000030.1, on the reverse strand, counting down.
GGTTTAGAGGAAGTAGTCGTTATTGGTTACCAGACAGTGCAGAAGAAGGATCTCACCGGAGCTACCTCCGTTATTGACCCTGAAGCTTCAAGTAAGGTGACGGCAACTACATTGGCCGAGTCCATTCAGGGCCTTGCTCCAGGGGTGACGGTAAGGAATGGTGGAGCACCTGGTGCTGGTGCTGTTATTGAAATCAGAGGTGTCGGAAGTTTTGCAGACACCCAGCCACTCTATGTAATAGATGGGATGCTGGCAGATGCCAACCCAACAATAAATACCAACGACATTGCATCCATTCAGATATTAAAAGATGCATCGGCAGCAGCTATTTATGGCTCACGAGCTGCCAATGGTGTAGTTATCATCACTACCAGGCAGGGCTCTGAAGGACCGATGAAGGTAAACGTATCTGCCAAGACAGGAGTTCAGCAGATAGCCAAACGCTGGGACGTGATGAATGCAGAAGAGTTTACAGGAATGCAAACCACCATGTATGAAAACTCAGGACTTACTCCACCAGCTTCTGTAGGAGCAGATTACGATCCTTCTATAGACACCGACTGGCAGGATGAAATGATCCAAATGGGTAAAGTCAACGACTACAACGTCAGCTTGTCTGGCGGATCAGAAAACAATTCCTACATGATCAGCGGTAGCGTTTTCAACAACGAAGGTGTATTGAAAGGACGATCATTTGAGCGATATAGCTTACGGATCAACAGTAAAAACACGATTGGTCGTGTGACGGTAGGTGAGAACATGGTGCTGACGCACTCGATCCATGAAAACCCGGGATCTGGCAATCCTTTCTATGACATGCCACAGTTACTACCGGTCATCCCAGTACAGGACGAAGACTACATCACGGTTAGCAATCCAGAAGGCTGGGGTATTGGTACAGTGGATGCAGTAACGTATGCATGGAATCCGGTTGCCGTTAACAATCTGAGTCATAACAAGTCCAATTATTCTAAAATAGTGGGGAATGCTTACCTGGATTTAGAGATCACGGATTGGATCAAATATCGTTTCAATGCTGGATTGGAAGCGAGTTTTGACTACACAAAATTCTTGAGAGAAGAGGGAGTCTGGTCGTTCAATGCAGCAGTTTATCCTAGCTATGTGGAAGATAACCGATCCACCTATATAAGCGGACTTTTAGAACATACGCTTAATATCAACAAAGAATTTGGTCAGCACAGGATTAGCGCCGTTTTTGGGACTTCTCAGCAGTCATTTAGTAGAGAATATACGACTGCCAGAAGAAGTGAATTGCAGTTGATTAATGGAGAATACTTACCAACGATCAACTCAGCAACTGGCGATGATGTAGCATCAGGTGGAAAACCAGTTGATAGTTACATTCTCGGTTATCTTGGGCGTATTAACTATGCCTATGCAGATAAGTATTTGCTGACACTTACAGGTAGGATTGATAAAAACTCCAAGTTTAAAGAGGAATACAGAACAGGTTATTTTCCTTCTATCGCGGCAGGTTGGAGACTTAGTGAAGAAGGGTTCTTTAATGTACCATTCATTTCTAACCTTAAGTTGACAGCATCTTATGGTGAAATCGGTTTGGTTCCTGGTGCCATAGGCTCATGGGATTATATAGGTAATCTCAACAGCAATCCTCGGGCCATTTTTGGCAACTCTCAGGAAGCCTATGTAGGTGCTTATCAGCCAAGACTGATCAATGAAAAACTACAGTGGGAAACGAAAATCACGCGGAACGTAGGTTTAGACATGGGTTTGATGGATGATCGGGTATTGATTAATTTGGAGTACTATAACTCGGTGTCTGACAATGCGATTTTGAATCCTCCAGTAGCCAATTACTTTGGTACACTAGGTGGTAATCCGTACGTTAATACCGGTTCTTTGCGAAACCAGGGAATTGAGTTTAGCGCTACTTACCGCAAGAAGGAAGGTGAATTTAACTGGGATCTTTCTGGAAACTTCACCACCATAAAAAATACCGTAGAGAGTGTTGGTAATCAGGGAGTTGGTATTGACTACATCCCGACGGGCCTTACACGTACAAAGGTGGGTAGATCCATCTCTGAGTGGTATTTGTTGAAAACAGACGGCATTTTCCAGTCTACCCAGGAAGTGCTGGATCATACCACCACTGAAGGTCAGGTAATCCAACCGGACGCACAACCGGGTGATATTCGGTTTGTCGATGTAAACGATGACGGACAGATTACGGAGGATGACCGGGACTTCAGTGGGAAGTCAGCTTGGCCGACGCTTCAGGTGGGTTCGCAGTTCAATGCATCTTACAAAAACTTTAATCTGAATGTACAGGTCATAGGCGTCTTTGGAAACTATATCTACAACAGTGTGAGGCAGATTATGGACAGCTACCAAAACACAAATTTCCGTAGCGACATCCAGCCGTGGACAGAAGAGAATCCAAATACCGATGATCCTAGAATTGGTGTGGCCACCAATGATGTAGCGCAAGCAATGAACGGGCAAAATAGCGATAGGTGGTTAGAAAGTGGTTCTTACGTTCGATTGAGAAATGTGGAGCTTGGCTACAACTTTGATTCCTCGCTTTTGGAAAAAATAGGAGTAGGGAATGCACGCGTATTTGTGAGTGGTCAGAACCTGCTCACTTTTACTCAGTATTCAGGGCTGGATCCGGATGTAACCGGAAACGGCATCTATGAAAGAGGCGCTGATACGGGCAACTGGCCTTCCAATAGAATGTATTCAGCAGGTCTACAGTTTCAATTTTAAACCATCAGAGCAATGAAAAGAATATTAATATACTTAGTGATCATCGGCTTGGGGTTTGGCTGTGAAGAAAACCTGGACATAAAAAATCCGAACGAACCGAGTGTTCAATATTTCTGGCAAAACCAGGAAGATGCCATAAAAGGAGTTAACGCAGTTTACAGTACACTTCACAAGGGGTCTATATCCAGATGGATGCCAATGCTTTTTTCTACCAGATCGGATATCGGCGAGAGTAGAAGTCCATGGACTGACCTTTCTAATGCGTTGGATAAATTCATTCAGCCGGATTATAATTTCGGGCCGGTTGCAGGAGTTTGGCATGACAACTATGTCGGGATCAATCGTGCCAACCAGGTGTTGGATAATGTTCCGGACATAGACATGGATGCAGCCAAGAAAGATGAAGTTTTAGGTCAGGCCTATTTCTTCCGTGGACTGTTCTATTACCATTTGGTGACGTTATTTGGCAATGTACCGCTCATGTTGAGTACTACATCACCAGATGATTATCCTTCTAATAGTACGGTAGATGAGGTTTACAATCAGATCATCGATGACCTGGAGATGGCTGTGGATATGCTTCCAGCGGAGTATGCAGCTCCAGAAGATCTCGGCCGGGTGACCAAAGGAGCCGCACATGCCTTGATGGCAAAAGCGTATTTTCAGCTATCTGATTATGAAAATGCGTTGCCTTCACTGGAATGGCTTGTAGATGGAGAGGGAGGAAATATCTATGATCTCGCTCCGAACTATCGGGACAACTTTCTGATCACTCAGGAAAACAATGTAGAGTCGGTTTTTGAATGGCAGTTTGCCGAAAACCCAAATGAGTTCACCGATGATGACATAGCTTCTCCAAACCATAATTACGGTTCCTCAATGGCTCAGTTTACCGCTCCGGTGGGTATTGGGTGGTCTGATGCCGAAGCTCGCAGGTGGGTTATTTATGAGTTTGACGAATTGACAGTTAGTGGTAATCGTGACCCACGGGTGGAGGCAAGCTTCTTGTTTGATTCAACAAACATTAACGGTCCTGATGCCACCATGATTTATGGTCAGTCCTTTTCTTCGAGATACGGTACTGGTCCAGATAGCAAACGTGTTTGGGTAAGGAAATTCCTCAATGATCATTGGAAAAATGAAGAGGGATACCGATCTCCAAACAACTACCGGTACATCCGCTATGCAGATGTGCTCCTGATGTATGCAGAGTGCTTGAATGATCTGAACCGAACCGGAGAAGCCTATGCTCACGTGGATCGTGTAAGACAAAGAGTGAATTTGGTACCATTATCCACGGCAATGCCAGGTTTGGGTAAAGAAGCATTCCTCGAGCAACTTAAGCAGGAAAGACTGTTGGAACTTGCTGGAGAGGGGCACCGATGGAATGACCTCATGAGATGGGGTGATATTGGCCCCGGTCTTGCAGGAAACGATCCGGCTTTTAACAACTTTGAAGTAGGCAAGCACGAGTTATTGCCTATACCGCAGGTAGATCGAGATGTGAACCCAAATCTTGATCAAAACCCTAATTGGTAAAGTTTTCTCATAGATTCCCGGGTAGGAGTTTCCTGCCTGGGTTACAATAAACCTAGTAATTGAATTATTTATGCTTCGAACGTTATTGATCGGTCTTTACTGTAGTGCCTATTTTATATTGTCCGCATGCACTGATGAACCTACTCCTACCATTAAAGAAGATGATGAAGAGGAACAAACAGAAACCGATTCGTTGTTCCTAAATCCGATTCATACATCGGGACCAGACCCGTGGGTCTTTCAGGCAAATGATTCCTATTACCTGACATTTACGACCGGGTTCAATGTGACACTATACAAAAGTGATATCATGTCGGACCTGTCGGATGCATACAGTCGTGCCGTTTGGACACCGCCTGCAAGTGGTCCCAATTCTAAAAATATCTGGGCACCGGAAATCCACAAAGTAGGTGATAAATGGTACATCTACTATGCCGCAGACGATGGCGATAACAAGAATCACAGAATGTTTGTATTGGAAAATAGCAGTGAAGACCCAATAGTAGGTACATGGACTGACAGAGGAATGCTGGAGTTACCCGATGATAAATGGGCAATCGATGGAACCATACTAGAACACAACGAACAGTTGTATTACCTATGGTCTGGATGGGAAGGTGATGTGAATGGCCGACAGGATATCTATATCTGTAAAATGGACGATCCGCTAACGCCGGTCGGTGAGCGGGTATTGCTTACTAAACCTGAGCTAAGTTGGGAAACCAATGGTGTAAACCCAACAGTAACTGAAGGGCCACAAGTGCTGAAACATGACGGCAAAATCTTTATTGTTTACTCGGCTGGAGGTTGCTGGACAGATGGGTATACACTGGGAATGCTGACGGCAGCTGAAGGTGCCGACCTCATGTCACCAGAAACATGGGAAAAATCTCAGGAACCTGTCTTTAGCCAGTATCCTGAAGGAAACGCTTATGGTCCAGGCCATAATGGGTTTTTCAAATCCGTAGATGGCACGGAGGATTGGATCATCTATCACGCCAACCCACAAGCCGGACAAGGCTGTGGCGGCAATCGTTCGATTAGAATACAACCTTTTGTTTGGGATGATAATGGGTACCCTGATTTTGGTACGCCACATCCACTGTATCAGAAGCTCACCAGACCATCTGGCGAGTATTGATCAGTAACTTTTAAAACTTAAAAAAATGAAAAATACGATACTTATTTTAGCTGGCTGCCTGGCAGCCAACCTGGGATTATATGCTCAAGACACTGTAATTGATCTTGACCTTGATGTCCAGAAATCTGATATATCCATCGTCGATATTGATAGCGATGGTGACAGAGATGTTTTGATCATTGGAGAAAACCCCAATGGTCGATTTGCGCAGATGTTCCAGAATAATGGGGACATGACCTTCGAGAAGGTAGAATCAATATTTGAGCCTACATGGGTTCCTTCTGTTGATTTCGGTGATGTTAATGCTGATGGTGTGTTCGATGTTCTTCAGTCTGGTTTTGCAGATACAGTGCTGGTTAACCTCTATACATCCACTAGTGAAGGTGATCTAACGTTGGATAACATGTATTCAGAGTTGATTCACATTGCTCCCGGAATTGGGATAGCCGATCTGAACAATGATGGACGTAATGACCTCTTCATTTTTGGGAATCACAACATTGAGGATCAGCGTCCGAAGATTTACTTTGCGAATGCTGATGGTGGATTTGATGAAACATCGCCTTTTGATGATTATCAGTTCATTGACAGCAAACCACAGGCGGTAGACTATGACTCTGATGGGGATCTGGACCTATGGGTTATGGCCGGGTACGAAGTGAATGCTGACGCGCGATTCGGGATGATGTTTGAAAATGAAGGAGGTGATTTCACAGCAGTTGATCTAGGGATCATCAACAAGGGACCTGGCTCTTCTGACTGGGGAGACTATGATGCTGATGGCGATCTGGACTTACTGATAGGTGGCTGGGGCTATGTAAACTCTGGTGAGGACAGTGATGTTATTTATAGAATCTATGAGAATGATCAGGGAACCTTCAAAGAAGCGGCTGATTTTCAGCCTTATGGCGCCTATAGTCCGGGTACTTCATCGAGATTTGCCGACTGGGACAACGACGGTGATCTGGATGTAATCGTTACGGGTTGGAATCCCGATGAAGAAGGGCAACGCGTAGGGTTCTTTATTAATAACTCTGGCACTTTTTCATTGGCTGATTACAGTAGTACCGTTCCCGGTGTTTCAGAAAGTGCAGTGGAAGTAGGTGATCTGGATGATGATGGAGATTTGGATTTGGTAATAAACGGGTATTCAGGGAATGAATGGAATGGAGAAGGTTCTGTATTTGGTAGAAATATTTCTGTGATCATTGAAAACACCATAGCAGCTACCAATGAAGCTCCTGCTGCTCCAGACAATCTGGTTGCCAATGCAAGCGGTCAAAATGTGACGTTTGGTTGGGATGCTTCCTCTGACGATAACTCTACTAGTCTTACCTACAACTTATTACTGGTAGATTCGGAAGGCCATTATTACTATACGCCACTTGCCGATACTATTTCGGGTAACCTGATTGTACAGCAAAAGGGGAATGTCGAATTGAATACTTCATGGAAAGTAACCCTTCCTTACGGAGAATACCGATGGGGTGTGCAAGCCATTGACAATAGCTTTGCCGGTTCCTTGTTTACTTTCGGTTCCTTCAATCATAGAGAAGGTGGTGTGGTTCTTGGTGATCAAGTTTCCGAAGGCATCACCATATTTCCAAATCCGTCCTCCAGTGGAATCAACCTTTACAATGTAGGAAGTGTCAAACAAATTTCGGTGATGAGTATTGGTGGTAAACTGATCAAAACGATAGCCAATAGTACCACTTCACATGTTCGTATTGAGGTTGATTCTGGTATGTATTTAGTGAAACTGCTTCACGAAGATGGATCTGTGAGCAGTCGAAAAGCATTTGTCAAATAGGAAACTAAGGCGGGATCTAACCAATTTTTGGTGAAATCCGTGGATGGCCTTTTTGGGCCATCCATTTTTTGATTTGTCGTAATATTTGACTGACTAGGACATAACTTTTCAATTAGAACACTTGAAACATGAAACTAACTCTTTACTCATTTATAGTGTTACTCTCTTATTTTTCGGGGGCTCAGGATCTCCAGGTGAAGTACACACTTTCTTCAAAATCACCAGGAAACTCTGCTGTTAATCATCATGTGAGCTTATCTGGATCATCGAGCAAAAGAGTGAGCGATGCGTTCACGCTATTGCAGGAAGTGACACAAGAAAATGGAGGTGAATTTCTGACCATCACAGTGCGAGCATCTGATGAAAGCTACATCAATTTAAGTGGTGCGATTGCTTTAGAAGACTACCAGTATGAATCCACTCAATTTTACTTACCTGGGTTTTGGTATCGTAAGAATCTACGATCGCCAGATAAGGCGCCTAATGCCCGAGTAAGTAAAAGCTGGATTGTAAGGGAGGATCGTCTGAGCACGCCACTAGCAGGTGCGTATGATGAAACGACTGGTGCAGGGGTCAATTTGGTGAGAATGGATGTAGCAGATCAGGTATCTCTTGCGCCACTCAATCAAGGTGAAGTCATCCTCAGTGGTCCTACCAATCTTGGTGCAATTGGTTTTCAAGAGAATTCGGGAGCGGTTGCCTTGAGGTTTACTATTCCCTACCAGGAAGCACCCTATTCATACTACAGAAAGCTTACGCTCGGAGACTCGGTTACTTCCTATATCAAGCTAGATAGTGGACAGGAAGTGAGTTATCAATACCTTGTGAACTCTTATAAAGCAGCTGATTTTTCAGATTTCGTATCCAATTCCTGGAATTCTTCTTACGATCTTATGCAACCAAAACAGGTGCCTTCAGATGGATTGACCAATGCGGAAGTTAAAAGTACGCTTGCCCAGTTTTGGAAGCAGTCTTTCACTTCCACTTCTGATGGGCTCAAAGGGTATTCGGGTGTGCATTTACAAACGGCCGATTGCGAAGTGATTCCCCTTTTAGAAGTTGGTTTTGTGGGGCGTGTTTTGCTCAATGCCTTCAACTCTTTGGAATTTGGCTATGAACAAAAAGATCTAGAGCTTATAGACATCTCCAATGAGATCTGGAATAGTTATCTGGAACATGGGTTTACAAAAGGAGGGCTCTTTCGCGAAGTGGTAGACGAATACCATGATTGGGAGGCGGATGTCTTCTCCATTAGAAGACAGTCGGAGGGACTTTATGCGGCACTTTTTTACCTCAATTATGAGAAAAATGCAGGTCGCAAGCATCCCGACTGGGAGCGAAAAGTGAAACAGCTGTTTGATCGATTTATCCAACTGCAAAAAGAAGATGGCAGCTTTCCTAGAAAATTTGATGATGATTTGATGGTTAAAGATGCCAGTGGAGGTAGCTCATCATGTGTCGTTCCTCCTTTGGTGATGGCCTATCAGTATTTTGGAGATAAAAAATACCTGCAAACGGCTCGTAAGGTGGGAGCGTATCAAGAAGCAGAGTTGATTAATAAAGCAGACTATTTTTCTTCTACTCTGGATGCTAACTGTGAAGACAAAGAAGCATCTCTATACGTGGCTACTTCTCTTTACTACCTCGCACAAGTGACAAAGGGAAAAGAGCAGAGGCATTATGTCGAGTTGGCTAAAAAAGCCTCATATTTCGCTTTGTCCTGGTACTACACATGGGATGTGCCTTTTGCTCAGGGGCAAATGCTCGGAGATATTGGAATGAAATCACGAGGATGGGGCAATGTATCCGTGGAGAACAACCACATCGATGTGTATATTTTTGAATTTGATGAAATTTTAGACTGGCTGGCAGATGAAACCTCGGAACCGCGCTTTGCTGATTTTGCGGATGTAATCCGCTCATCCATGAGATCTCAATTATTGCCCTATGAAGGACACATGGTTGGTATAGGGAAGACAGGATATTATCCTGAGGTGGTGCAGCATACACAATGGGATTACGGCAAGTTTGGTAAGGGGTTCTATAATGATCTTTTTGCACCAGGCTGGACGGTAGCCTCACTTTGGGAGTTGCTGACTGTTGGCCGAACAGAAGCATATTTCGAATAAAACAAGCTTGTTATGAATGGATCAGCTATAAAAATTCTTCTTCATGTGTTGCCATTTTTGGTTGTATTGGGGTCGCTCTCTTGTAACAAAGAGAGCGATAATCCTGCTCCGAAAGAGCCAGAAGTAGAAGAAGACACTTCAGCGTGGGTGATAGAAAAAAGCATAGATGGAAAACCCATAAGTCACATTGAATGGGGCACGCCACGAATAGTCTCACATGAGGTATTCAATGCTGCTTACCCACGTATGATCCGTCTTGGCGGTGATACACTGCTGATGGCCTACCATGGTGGTGATCAGAACAACTCCTGGGATAATATTTATTTGCGTAAGAGCTTTGATCTTGGAGTCAGTTGGACAGAACCAGAGGTGTTGATGGTAGATGACGATCCGGATTATTGGGGGTATGCCAACCCGGAATTTTTGGAGCTTCGCAATGGTCGGATACTAATGGCATTTACAGGGAGAGGCAGGCCAGATGACAATCAGCATGACAACATCCAGGTGACGCATAGCGATGATCGGGGTGAGACCTGGACCAATCCACGTATTGTTAAATATGGACGCTCATGGGAACCAGCAATGGTACAGCACCCCAATGGAGAGGTGATGATGTTTTACTCCAGTGAGGCGCAATGGTGGCAGGTTGCCGATGAAATAGAGCAAGAAATATTGATGGTAGTATCTGATAATGATGGGATGTCATGGAGCAACCCAATATCGGTAGCTTACACACCATCCATGCGCGATGGAATGCCCATTCCTGTAGTACTAAAGGATGGCAAAGGCATCGTATTTGCCATTGAATCTGTTGGAAATTCAAATGGGCCCTGGATAGTGTACTCTGACTTGGAAAATCAATTTGAGTCGCCGGACGGACGGTGGCTAGCTGCACCCAAGTCACTTGTGAACTTTGGCGGTGGTCCCTATTTGTTGCAATTGGAAACAGGAGAGACCATACTGTCACTTCATGATACTGGCGGTAGGGATATAGGATCCGACTGGATGAAGAACACCATGTATGTGTTGATTGGAGACGAAGAAGCCAAGAATTTTGAAAATGTGAGTTATCCTTTTCCAGACTTGCCGCCAAATGAAGGAGCATTTTTCAATTCCATTTGTGCATTGGATAACCAGATCCTTATCGCCCTGGCGAGCAGGAATTTCAGTGATGGCCACTCAGAGATTCACTGGGTGAAGGGAAATGTTGTAAGATTCGAATAATTAGTTAATTGATTTAGAAAAGTCAGCCGATGAAAGGCATAATTTAATTTTTGTTAATGGCCAAACCTTGAATGAAATATGAAGCGTTTATCTCTATTCTCTTATCTCATCCTACTGACCCTGCTTGCTAGTGCTCAATGGCAACCAGCAGGAGATAAAATTAAGACCAAATGGGCTGCTCAGGTCGACCCCCAGAATGTGCTTCCTGAGTACCCACGACCAATCATGAAGCGATCGGATTGGAAAAACTTAAATGGCCTTTGGAGCTATGCCATTGCTCCGGTCAACGAGCAGGAACCCGAGAATTATGATGATAAAATAGTAGTGCCATTTGCTGTGGAGTCCAGTCTGTCTGGTGTGCAGAAAACGGTAGGAAAGGAGAATGTGCTTTGGTACAAAAGGCTATTTGAAGTGCCTGATGATTGGAAAGGTCAGAACGTGTTGCTTCACTTTGGAGCCGTGGACTGGAGGGCAGAGGTGTTTATCAATGATGTGAAAGTAGGGTTGCATGAAGGCGGCTATGCTCCTTTTTACTTTGACATCACTCCTTATTTGGAATCTGGTGAACAAGAGCTGAAAGTAAAAGTTTGGGATCCTACCAATGAAGGCCCTCAGCCTAGAGGTAAGCAGGTGAAGGATCCGGAAGGTATCTGGTACACACCTGTGACTGGTATTTGGCAAACGGTATGGCTAGAGCCACTGAGTAAGAAATCAATAGCTGCCATCAGGACTACTCCGGATATTGATGCATCCAGCATCACTATCGATGCACAAACCAGAGGTACGGAGTTCGGAGATATCGTGATTGTAGAGATCAGGGATGGAGATCAGGTGATTGCTAAAAGAAAGGTAGCTGTAGATCAGGAATTGGTTGTGACCATACCAGATCAAAAACTTTGGTCTCCTGAGTCGCCATTCTTATATGACATGAACGTATCACTGGTTAGTCAGGGGAATGTGACGGATCAGGTGGATAGTTACTTTGCTATGCGCAAAATCAGCAGTAAGCGGGATGCAAAGGGTATTGTTAGGTTTCAGTTGAACAATCAGGACTACTTTCAATTCGGTCCGCTTGATCAGGGGTGGTGGCCTGATGGTTTATATACGGCCCCTACGGATGAAGCATTGGTTTATGATATCAAAAAGACCCTGGATTTTGGCTTCAACATGATTCGTAAACATGTCAAAGTAGAGCCCGCACGATGGTACACTCACTGCGACAGGTTGGGAATATTGGTCTGGCAGGATATGCCCAATGGCGATGCTCAGCCAATATGGCAAAACAGAAAATACTTTACCGGAACAGAGCTAGAACGCACTGCCGAATCTGAAGCTATTTTCCTGAAAGAATGGAAAGAGATCATGGACCACCTCTATTCCTACCCGAGCATTGTATGTTGGGTGCCTTTCAATGAAGGTTGGGGTCAGTTTAAAACAAAAGAAATTGTAGAATGGAACGTGGCGTATGACCCATCCAGATTGATCAACCCAGCTAGTGGAGGCAATCACTTTCAGGTTGGTGACATGTTGGATTTGCACAACTATCCAGGTCCTGAAATGTATCTATATGATGCGCAGCGTGCCACTGTATTGGGAGAGTATGGAGGAATTGGGTTGCCTCTGACAGATCACCTGTGGGAGACCGACAGAAACTGGGGGTATATCCAGTTTAAGACGTCTAAAGAGGTCACAGATAAATACCTGGAATATGCCAACGAATTGGCAGAAATGGCTAAATCGGGGTTTTCTGCTGCTGTGTATACTCAGACCACTGATGTGGAAGGTGAGGTAAATGGATTGATGACCTATGACAGAAAGGTGATCAAATTGGATGAAAAGTCCGTTAGAAAAGTGAATTTGAAAGTGATTAATGCCATTCAAGAATAAACTATGAGAAATTTTTCTATACCAACAATTACATGCGTCGTGCTGGCCGCCTTGACCTTTGCTTGTTCCCAACAAAACAAGAAGGAGCAAGCAAAAAAGGAGGAGGACAAAGCGACTTACTCCAATCCCATAGACGTGGAGTTTGGTGATCCATACATTTTGGACAATGGGGATGGAACCTACTACATGTATGGTACCGGTGGTGGAGCGAAGGATGGCTTTGCCACCTATTCATCCACCGATTTGGTCGATTGGAAATTTGAAGGCCAGGTATATACTGGGAATACGGACAGTTCCTGGAATGAAAAATGGTTTTGGGCTCCTGAAGTTTATAAACGAGGGAATCAATACTACCTGTTTTTCAGTGCGCAGTGGAAAGAAAATCCAACAAACGAAGAAGAAAATTTTATGATAGGCGTGGCAGTGTCAGACAAACCAACCGGCCCGTTCAAAGACCTGTATGATCGTCCAATTTTCAATCCTGGTTATCCCATTATTGATGCCAATGTGTTCGTGGATGATGACGGCACGAATTACTTGTACTACTCACGGGCGTGTTGGAAACATCCCGTGGAGAGTGAGGTGGCGGATTGGGCCAAAGAAAAAGGATGGTATGACGAGATCGAAGAGAGCTGGGTTTATGGTGTGGAGCTAAAACCAGATTTTAGTGGTGTGGTTGGCGAGCCCGTCTTGCTTCTGAGACCACCTACGTCCATGCAGGATCAACAGGCGGAGTGGGAAAGCCGATCAGTGACTTCTCAGGAGATTAACAGACGATGGACTGAAGGTTCATTTACGTTTAAGAAAAACGGAACTTACTACATTATGTACTCGGCCAATTATTACGCTGGTAAAAACTATGCAGTAGGGTATGCTACTGGTGATTCACCGCTAGGGCCATTTAACAAGGCAAGCAATAATCCGGTACTTCAAAAAAATGTGGAGCAGGGTGGTGATGTGACAGGTACTGGCCATAATATGGTTCTTTTTTCTCCTGATAGCACTCAGATGTATTGTGTTTATCATGGCCGAACTACAGAAAGTGGTCAGGACCGTGTAGTATTCATTGACCCCATGAGAATCGAGAAAGATGGTACGCTTATAGTGGACGGTCCTTCCACCGATGAGCAAACATTGCCATTTAGTCCAAAGTAAAATAGAATTCTTCATTCATGTCAGAAAAGCCGTCAATCACTTTGGTTGGCGGTTTTTTTATTAATATTAGTGATTATTATCTTGATTCAGTGTTTCAAATCCTCGACAAAGAAAATCAATTAATCATCACATATTCAGTGTTGAATTTGACCGTTGATGGTTAGATTCCATGAATTTGACAAAAAATTCTACCTCAAAACAGAGGATCAGTTTACAATGCGCAACTCATTATCCTTGAGGTATTTATAGGTGTTGTTTTTACCTTCCAAGAGCATTGATGCGGTTTGTTCCATTTTGAAATTGAGAAAAAATCCTTCAGTTTAGGGGGTGAATTACTAATCTTCACAAAAACAGTGGCTTTTTCTATAAACTTCGGAAATGATAGTGAATTGGTCTCTCGACTGCAGTCAGGAGATGAATCAGCTTTTGGTAAGCTTTATGAAAAATATGCGTCCAAGATTTATAACATAAGTCGGAAGATGGGATTGGTTCATGAAGATGCTGAAGGGGTGATTCAGGAAGTTTTCATGAAAATCTGGCGAAACAGAGAAAATCTGGATAGTTCGCTTTCTTTCAATGCCTACATCATTTCGATAGTCAGAAGCATCGTTTTGAAGCAATCTCGTAAAAGAGCACGCTTTCTTGCCTTTCAGCACTATGCCATTACCTACTGGCCTGGCAATACCAATGAAACGGAAGAGTATGTGATATTCTCTGATTTAGATGAACAATCCAGCAAGGCCATTGAGGAATTACCGTCCAAGCAAAAGCAGGTCTTCATGATGAAGAACTTTGATCATCTGACCACAGAGGAGATCGCCAGTAAGCTGAACCTATCCACACGCACGGTTGAAAATCAAATCTACAGAGCTACAAAATCGCTCAAAGAGAAGTTGATAGACATGAAAGTAATCACTCCGAGTGTCATCGGTTTGATATTCTTATTGTAATAATCGCAAATATTAACCTCTATTCTTGTTGTAATTACTAGTTACTCAGCTGTTTGAATAAATATATTATAAATATTTAAATCTAAGTGAGTAGAATGAGTGAGTTGAGGCTATATAATAGCGTAAACCGAAAATAATGGATCGACTCACACAAATACAGAATTACTTTGATGGCAAGATGACCAAACGGGAGGCGGAAGATTTCCTCCAGTGGTTTCTATCAGAAAATGACAATGAGGAGGTTCAGGCTGAGTTTGATAAACTATGGCATGCGAATACCAGGTCGGAGTTTGACTGGAATGGCCAGGAACTGTATCATAAAATACTTAAGTCTAAGAACAATGAGCGATCACTAAATGTCGCTAAAGATGAACCTACGAAACGCTCATCTACCAGAAATAACTGGTGGAAGGTGGCAGCAGCAGTGTCTTTGCTTATTGTTGCTTCAGTATTTCTAATCAATCGGTTCGACATCATCGAATCCACTCAGGAAGTTTATGCAGAGGTAATTAAGAACAATCCAGCGGGTCAGAAATCAAAGGTCTATCTACCGGATGGTACGATCGTTAACCTCAACTCAGAAAGCTCCATCACTTATGCCGAAGATTTTGCCAATGGTAGAACGGTTTACCTGGAAGGTGAAGCATTCTTTGATGTAACGGAGGATCCTTCCAGGCCATTTACTGTTTATAGTGGCGGTTTATCTACAACAGCTCTTGGTACCTCATTTAACATAAAGACCTACGAAGCGAATTTGACGGAAGTCACCCTTGTCACTGGTAAAGTAAAAGTAGAGAAAGAAGGCTCAGAAGAGCGCGTCTTTTTGATTCCCGGCGAGAGGGCTGCATTGAGAGCGAATAGTGAATCCATTCAAAAAGACAAAGCAGATCTTCAGGCCATTACCTATTGGAAAGAAGGAGTACTGTATTTTGATCAAACCAACATTAATGAAGTAATCTCGACACTCGAGCGCTGGTATGGCGTGGAAATCACGGCAAGCAAGCTTCCAGATCTGAAGTGTTCTGGTACTTTTCAGAAAAATGAATACTTAACGAACGTTCTAGATATACTTAGCTATTCAGTAGGATTTGAGTACTCCCTGGATGGAAAAGAAGTGAAATTGGAGTTTAACCAAAAATGAAAGCTTATGAGAAATTTTAGCCCCTAAAAAATCCGGGGATTAAGAAATCCCCGGTTGAAGTCATTAACTCAGCATGACGGAAAGTTGCAGCTTTCCCAAGTGCCATCTGACCTAATGTTCAATTAACACTATACAAAAATATGAAATACATATTTCAGACCATCCTTATGGTTACAAAATATTCTATGTACACTTTCCTGGCCCTGGTGCTAACCATGTCCTCCATTCTGGCAGACTCTGTGTCTGGGCAGGTGAAGAGTGTCAAAGAAGTTGTTATCGAACTCAATACAAAAGGCATAGCCCTGAACAGGGTGCTTAAGGATATTGAGAAGCAGACCAATTTTCGGTTTTTCTATACCGATCAGAGCTTAAGCAATGATGTGAACGTCTCCCTTTCTAAAAAACGAGGGACGGTTGCAGAGTATCTTTTGGAGATTTCCAGTCAGACCGGTGTCCACTTTAGGCAGGTCAATCAGACGATCAGTATTAGCAAGGGTAAAGATCAATCCGCTGAAACCATTGAGGTAATCATCAACAAGCAGATAGGTCTCAACGGTCAGGTTTTGGATGAAAACGGTGAAGGCCTACCCGGAGCTACAATTGTAGAAAAGGGGACCACCAATGGAACAATTACCGATATGAATGGTAATTTCAAACTCGAAGTGGACGAGGCAGCGGTGTTGCTGGTTTCTTTCGTTGGGTACAAGAATGTAGAAGTGCCTGTAAATGGTCGATCAACCATTGAAATAGGCATGGAACCTGATTTTACCAGCCTGGAAGAGGTCGTGGTAGTCGGGTACGGTTCGGTGAAAAAGGCAGATTTGACGGGTTCTGTTACCCAGGTGAAAATGAAGGAAGTAAAGGACATTCCTGCAAATTCTGTAGAGCAAGTCCTTCAGGGAAGAGCCGCAGGTTTACAAATCATCAATTCATCACAAGATCCTGGTGCAGGTGCTACAGTAAGGGTACGAGGAGGAAGTTCACTAAGAGGTTCGAACTCACCTTTGGTTGTGGTAGATGGTTTTCCACTTGGTGATGCTGGTGATCTTAAGCAGATTAACCCGGCCGATATCGAATCGGTGGAGGTGCTGAAAGATGCTTCAGCCTCGGCAATCTATGGATCGAGAGGAGCTAATGGTGTGATCATTATCACGACCAGAAAAGCGAAAACAGGACAAACAAATGTGAGCATTAGACAGCAAGTAACGCTTTCGCAATTCACTTCAGAACTCAATCTTTGGAGAAATACCGCTCTAATGGCTCAGTTAAACAATGAGTCAAGAACCAACGGGGGATTCCCAGCGGTATTTATTGGTGAGGTGTCTCCATCGGGAATCTATTACCCATCAGTTGAAGAGCTCGCCACAGAAGAATGGCCTTATTATACAGAATGGGATCAGATCGTGTTTAGAGAAAACCCGATTTCTAACAACACTACAGTGAGCATTTCCAGTTCTAATGAACGAACCAATTTCAACTTAAGCGGAAATTACTTCACAGATAGAGGGGTTTATATTGATGACAACTATGACAAGCTAAATTACAACCTTAACATCGGTCATAAAGTATTTGACAATTTTAAGGTCACGTTTACGAATATCCTTACAAGAGGTAAGCGAAATGCCAATGGTGGTCTGGCGTATTGGAGAAACCCAATCTTTCCTGTATACGATGATGAAGGCGACTACTACTTACTAAACAACAACGATTTTAGTCATCCGGTAGCCATCACTGATAACAGGAAAAATGTTTCCAAGACATTGGATGTATTATCGTTCCTTGATTTGGAATGGAAGATTGTGCCTTCGGTCACATTGACCTCCAGGCTCAACTACAAATATGGAAACAGCCTCAATGATGTGTACCAACCAAAACGATACACGCAAGCAGGTGAGTTTAATAATGGTGCTGCTTCAATCAACAATTGGCAGGGAAATACATTGGTATCAGAGACCTTCGCCAATTTCAATAAGGTTTTTGGAGAGCATGAATTCAGTGCGACCATCGGGCAATCCTATCAGTATGATGAGTACCGAACGTCTAACCTTTCAGCTTATGATTTTGTAAATGAGACGCTGAACAATGAAAATCTTGGAGCAGGAAATCCAGAACTCAATGACTTGAGCAATGGATTGACAGAAACCAAGTTGGTTTCAGGAATTTTCAGAGCTACTTATGCCTACGCAGGCAAGTACCTGTTCACGTTTACCTCCAGAGCAGATGGTTCTTCTAAGTTTGGTGATAACAACAAGTGGGCGTTTTTCCCATCAGGTGCAGTAAGCTGGAAGGCACATGAAGAAGGCTTCATGGCTGGACAGAGCGTTTTTGACCAATTGAAGTTTCGTGCCAGTTATGGGGTTTCAGGTAACCAGGGAATTTCTCCATACCAGACACTTAGCAGATACGGTATCAGTAACTACTACAACGATGGAGCTTGGATTACGTCCATAGGACCTGGTATAGAGGTCGGACGAACCGGGCAAGATGGAATAGAAGTACTATGGGGAGGAATTCCAAACCCTGATTTGAGATGGGAAACCACAGCACAGGTGGATTATGGAGTTGATTTCTCTGTGTTCGATAACCGACTGAATGTCACATTTGACTACTACAAGAAGACAACCGATGATCTGTTGCAGGAGCGCATACTGCCACTTTCTTCTGGCTATGACAGAATGTGGATCAATGACGGTTCTATTGTTAATCAAGGAATCGAGCTGACATTGGATGGAGACGTAATTGCTACGAATGACTTCACTTTAGGTGCTACACTTATCTATTATAGAAACCGAAACGAAGTGACCAGTTTGGGTAACGCGGAGCAGTCTGGATTAATCACGGATAATAATACAGGAATGCAGTTCCAGTACTCTGGCAACTCGATTGAGATGTTCCGTGGATTTCCAAACCTATTGGCCATAGGTCAGCCGCTTAATGTATACTATGGATACAAGACTGATGGAATAATTCAGAGTCTGGAAGAAGGAGTAGAAGCAGGGTTAGAAGGTGACCTGGCACAGCCAGGAGAATTTAAATATGTCGATATCAATGGTGATGATGTCATAGATGAAAATGACCGTACCATCATAGGAGATCCAAATCCAGACTTTATTGCGAGTTTGAATTTGAGTTTATCGTATAAAAATTTCGATGCAAGTATCTTCTTCAACGGCGTTTTTGGAAATGATGTATTGAATACACAGGCCTTTAATCAGCCAAGTATTGTTCCATTTAGATGGACACCAGATAACCCGACCAATGAGTATCCAAGCTTACGGGATGGACGGCAAACGAAGTTCTCAGACTGGTGGTTGGAAGATGGGTCATTTGTGAGAATTCAAAACCTGAACCTTGGCTACACATTCAATCTTCCGAATGATATTTCGGCCAGATTTTTCATGAATGCTTCTAATCTCTACACGTTCAGCAAGTTCAATGGATATGATCCTGAAGTTGGCGGAGATGGTAGGTATTGGGGAGGTTATCCTCGATTGAGCAAATGGTCTCTTGGTACAAATATTACATTCTAAAAAAGACACAATGATGAAACTTAGATACTACACGTTGATAATTGTTGGTCTTTTCGCGACCAACGCATGCGATTTAACTGAGGAGCCCTATGGTTTTTACTCAGAAGATAATTTCTATCAGTCAGCAGCTGATGCAGAAGCAGCTGTTACTTACGCTTACGATGCGCTTACGTTTTTAGAGTATTCCAGAACCGTTTTTTTACTTGGTGATCTGCCAACCGACGAGTGCGGGCCAAAGGCGGATGAAGGTCCTGATGCACAGGATTTGAACAACTGGAAAGTGGATAATTTCTCCACCAACAGAAGCCTGGTGAATTTCTTTAAATATGCGTATATCGCTATTAATCGAACCAACGCCATCCTTCAGAATGTTCCAGATGCCCCTATTGAGGAGGAGTTAAAAAACAAGTATTTGGGAGAGGCCCATTTCTTGAGAGCGTGGAATTATTTCAATTTGGTGAGAAACTTTGGTGAAGTTCCGATGCACACGACATTGGTTGCATCACTGGACCAAACAGCGGCTCCATTAGCCAATGGATTGCAGGAAGTGTATGACCTTATATTGGCTGATTGCCGTATGGCGGAAAGCCTGCTCAATGAGTACCAGGCAACCGGCAGAGCTGATAGAGTAGCCGCATTATCGCTGGCAGCAAAAACGTATTTGCACATGGCTTCAGCGAAGGAAAATAACGTGCCTTTATATGCTGACTTATCATTGGAGGTAAATACGCTCTACGATAGTGCAGCATACTTTGCAGATCTGGTCATTAATGATCAGTCGACATTTGGGTTTGATGATAACCTATTGGATATCTACGATGTGGATCAACCAAAAGGTCCGGAGCATATTTTCATCATGTCGATGGATCGGTCTGGTACCATCGAGGGAGATTATTCTAAGATCTCAAAACTGTTTATTCCATACATCGCCGGTGGTGATATCTATCTGGATAATGGAGATGGAACGATGACTGTTTCTCATGACGGATGGTCCGTGTTCCAAACCAATGAAAGCTTCTACAACACCTTCGATGGCTCTGACGCCAGAGGACAGGAGCTGTTGGTTGACGAAGTGTACGATGCTGATGGCAATGTCATCGCGCAGTACCCTGGAGCCATTCCTTACCGTTTTTCCAGAAAGTATGTAGACCCACATTTCATAACAGACAAGACCAGTACCAAACCTTATTTGATACGGTATTCTGATATCGCTTTGGTATATGCTGAGGCAGCTGGTCCTACGGCCGAATCCTATTCGCTGGTGAATTATGTCAGAAATCGCGCAGGGCTTGGTGATCTCGCACCTGGGTTGTCATTGACAGACTTTAGAGAGGCGGTTTGGAATGAACGTAGCTGGGAGCTGATGTATGAAGGGAACAGGTTGTACGATTTACGACGCTTCAACAGGGTAAATGATTTGGTAGAAGAGGCCGCAGGACTTTCTGATGAAGAAGTGGCTTATTACCCAATCCCTCAGATTGAAATTGACCTTAACGAAGGTCTGGATTAATTCACCCAAAAAGACGAAGACATGAAAATTACACTTAAAATATTCTTACTACTCGCAGTAGTAACTCAGTTTTCTTGTGTCAAAGATCCATTCAAGGAGTTTGAAGAAGGTAACTGGAACAACGAACGAAGCATCCTCTGTATTAAGTTTCAGAATCAAGTAGGTGCCGCAGAAATTGTTAGAGATGGAGATGCTACAGGCACCATTATGGTTGGTATCAACACGGATGCCGTTTCAGATTTTACCAACATCGAATTGAGCACTTTGGTGCTGTCTTATGACGCATCTGCTACAGTAGATGTGGGCGATGCCCTAAATTTTGAGAATGAATCAAGTAGTGCGACTATAACAGTGACTTCTCCGACTGGAATTTCAAGAGAATACACCGTGATTGCCGAACCATTTACTGAGACCATTTTGGGTACTTATGCCGTTTCGAACCTGATTGTTTGGGGTGGGACTGGGCCTGAGTATGGAGGTGGAGCAGTATTGGCAATGACCGATAAGCCTTGGGTGTGGCCCGAAAATGGAGGCCCTGCCGCAGAGTTGGATAATACCATCACCTTAGAACTGGGAGGATTCACTGATCAAGGAAACAGCTACGGTACCATTACCAACAATGCCGGACCTGATGGTGCATATGCCGATTTCCAATATGTGCTGGATCCATCAACTGATGTCAATGGTTTTTATCGGAAAATACCTGCTGGTGAAGGTCAATGGGAGCGTAACTATGCGACAGGGATGGTCACATTCACTTTTGCAGACGGATCGACAACTAGCGGTGTGTTTGTAGAGTCAGCCACTACGGTTGATTTGGGTTTTGACCAAACTAAAACAGTGGAAAATCAAGCTTTTCAGTTTCAATTGAACGGAACAGATGACTGGGATAATATCTATTCAGATTATGACAAGTTTGTCAAAAAGCCTAGAACATACTGGATCGATCTGGTAAAAAAATAAACGTACTTCTTCATACGTAGAATCGTTTCACCTCCCACCTGTTTGGGTGGGAGGTAGACGGTTTGAAATCCACCAAGTTCAAACAAAATGTTACAAATGAAGTATTTAAAACTATTTGCTATCTGGGCCATTGTGTTGTCTTGTTCACCGATAGATGAGCCGGAGATACCGCAAAAGGAACCTGAAAATGAAGAAGTCACGCTAACATTAGCTGATCCAAATGCAACAGAGACCACCAAAGCTTTGTACTCCAACTTATGGAGACTGCAGTCAGAAGGATTCATGTTTGGTCATCACGATGATCTCATCTATGGACGAGAGTGGTATGCGGAAGCTGGTAGGTCAGATACCAAAGAAGTTTGTGGCGATTATCCTGCAGTGTTTAGTGTAGATTTTGCGGAAATCATGGATGACCGTCACGAGACGACTGATCTCAATGATGACCGAAGACGGACTATTTTGGAAGCCAGAGCACGTGGAGAAGTGATTACAGCATGTGCGCACTTAAACAATCCCCTTACCGGTGGTGATTCCTGGGATAACTCCAATGTGACCGTAGTGAGGGAAATACTAACTGAAGGTAGTGAGACCAATATCAAATACAAGGAATGGTTGGATCGACTGGCTCATTTTGTCAATAACCTGAAAGATGCGAATGGACAATTGATTCCGATCATCTTCAGACCCTACCACGAACACACGCAAAGTTGGTCCTGGTGGGGCAGTCAATGTACAACTCAAGATGAATTCATCAGCTTCTGGCGGTTTACGGTAGACTACCTAACACAGGATAAAAGTGTACACAATTTAATTTTTGCTATCTCGCCACAATTAGATGGGGTAGCTTCATCACAGAGGCTATTGTATCGATGGCCTGGAGATGACTATGTAGACTTTATAGGCATGGATAGCTATCATGGTACCAACACAGACGCACTGGCGGCCAATGTGAAGAATCTAGCTACACTTTCCAAGGAAAAACTCAAACCTTGTGGAGTGACAGAGACCGGAATCGAAGGTGTGAGAGATAATAATGGACAGGAATATGCCAAATACTGGACGCAAGAGATACTCACTCCGATTATTGGTAAAGACATCAGCATGGTGGTTATGTGGAGGAATAAATACGACCCTCAGCATGAAGGTATCCACTATTATGGCCCATGGGCCGGACATGCTTCCGCAGCTGATTTCGTGGACTTTTATGAGAGTTCATTTACCATATTCAGTCAGGATCTGCCGGATATGTATTCAATGGCAACAGGTGTAACAGTGAACTAATCAGACCGGAATGAGAGGACTACTGAATCTGATTTAATGATCACAAAAACCAATTACACGATGAAAACTTTAAAAATGATGAGCGTGCTGATGCTGCTTGCAGTATGCAGTTACTCACAGACTCCTTATGAGTCGCTCAATTACTTGTATAGCATTCAGGGCAACAATACCATAGGAGGTATACACAATCGACAACCAATTGGTAACCCCAACCAATACAGTCAACAGTTTAACAGTGTAACAGGTGATTGGCCTGGGCTATACAGCTCAGACTTTATGTTTGAATACAATGAGATAGATGACCGTCAGGCCATGATCAATCAAGTGATTAATGAATGGAATAACGGTGCCATGATCAACCTGATGTGGCATGCCTGCAATCCTGTAAGTGGCGAATCCTGCAATTGGGACTCTGGTTCAGGAGATGTCAAAAGCTACCTCAACAATACCCAGTGGAATAATCTCCTGACGAATGGAACAACTATCAATAACAATTGGAAGGCTATGATGGATGAGGTTGCCACCTTCTTACAGCAGTTGGAAGATGCTGGAGTGGAAGTGTTTTTTCGACCTCTTCATGAGATGAATCAAGGAATGTTTTGGTGGGGTGGAAGACCAGGGTCAGGAGGAACGGCTGCTCTTTATCGTCTGACACATGACTACTTTACCTATGAAAAGGGACTTTCTAACCTGATTTGGGTTTGGAATTTGCAGGACTTTAGCTCCTTCACCAGCGACCTGAATAACTACGATCCGGGATCCAGTTATTGGGATGTGCTCACCATGGATATGTATTGGTCTGATGGAAATGGCTATACGTCTACCAAGTACAATGCGATGGTCAATAAAGCGAATGGAAAGCCCATAGGTATAGGTGAGTGCGAAGATTTGCCTGCAGTCAATCTTTTGAATCAACAATCACTATGGACATTTTTTATGGGGTGGTCTGAGCTCGTTTTCTCTGGCAATTCGAATCAGAAAATTCAGGACATCTATTGGTCTGGCAGGGTACAGGTACTTGATGAAATGCCAGGTTGGAACGGTACAGGAACCTGGCAAAATGGTGGAGGTACACAATACATCCAGGCCGAAGACTATAACAACATGAGCGGCATCCAGACAGAAACGACCAGCGATCCCAACGGTGGAAACCTCAATGTTGGCTGGATCGACTCAGGAGATTGGTTGACCTACAATGACATCAGTATTCCCTCTAGTGGCAATTACAGCATTGCGTACAGAGTGGCGAGTCAAAGTGGCGGAGGCACCATCCAACTAGAACAAGCTGGTGGAGGTCCTGTCTATGGTTCTGCTAACGTACCTGCTACTGGTGGATGGCAAACCTGGACGACCATATACCAGACGGTTTACCTCAATGCTGGCATACAATCATTTGGCATCAAGGCCACTTCGGGAGGATTCAATCTTAACTGGTGGGCGATAACACCTGCAGGAGGATCAAGAGTAGTAGAATCAATAGATGAGAATGTCCTGACTGAAGCTTCCAATGCTTACCCCAATCCATTTACTAAGAGTGTGAGTATTCCAGTCGACTGGAACGGTGAAGCTGAATTTTTAGTACGAATATTTGATGTGTCTGGAAGTGTGATTTACATCTTGAATGTGGATGACTTGAATGATCAGAAAGAGGTCGTTTGGACCGGAGTAAATGATTCAGGGGATAATGTTTCAAAAGGGACTTACTACTACCAGTTTCAGTGCGGACGAAATTCAGCTTCAGGTAAACTGATCAAAGAATAACAGAAATAGAACTACAAAAACTGTCATATCGCAACGGAGTGGAGATATCTATCTCATTTCCTTAACAGGAATGAAGCAATAGGAAGCTGATTCCTAATGCAGTAATCCATTGTATTGTAAGGGCAGTTTTTGTATTGACCAAAAACTCATTACCAAATGAAAAAACAACTATTGATAATACTTTTGATACTTGGGGTCGTGCTGGTACAAGCACAGAATAAACAGCAAGTGCTGGATTACCTTTATAGCATCTCTGGTCAGAAAATTATTGCTGGACAGCATAATAAAGAACCCAACGCTGAGCCAGCCAAGTGGACTAACTACATCAAAGAGACAACAGGCAAATATCCTGGCCTTTGGAGTGGTGATTTTCTCTTTCAACAGGAGAATATCGACAATCGTTGGAAGATGATAAAGGAGGCCGAAAGCCAATGGAATAGTGGCGCCCTCATCAACCTGATGTGGCATGGATGTCCACCAGATATGGGAGAGCCGTGTGGTTGGGATCCGGGATTGCTGAATGCACAGCTGGATGACCAGCAATGGGAAGAGTTGATTACCAAAGGAACTGAGCTCAACACTATTTGGAAAAAGCGCATGGATGATGTGGCTGTGTATCTTCAGTATCTGGAAGACAAAGAGGTAGTGGTTTTGTTCCGGCCATTTCATGAGATGAATCAGGGACTCTTTTGGTGGGCTGGTCGAAAAGGTACTAATGGCACTGCTGAGCTTTATCGACAGACACATGACTACTTTGAGAATGAAAAAGGACTGACCAACCTGATCTGGGTTTGGGATATGCAGGACCTGAGCCGCGATTTTTCAGAATACAACCCTGGATCTGACTTCTGGGATGTTTTTGCTTTTGACATTTATGATGGCGGCTATGATAAGTCCTGGTATGATTATATTCTTCCTATTGTTGGGGATAAGCCAATGGCCATAGGGGAATGCATGAGAATGCCTTCAGCCAAAGTGCTTAAAGAGCAGCCAAGGTGGACCTTCTTCATGCCCTGGGCAGAGTTGGTCAAGGAGTACAATACAGTGCAACAAATTAAAGATACTTACAACAACCCTCGAATCATCAGTAGGGACGAAATGCCGGGGTGGTAGTTCCGAGATTTGTCATTTCAACCTCAGGAGGAATCTACCTTGATCTTTAGGTGGTTAAATTTTTTGAGAAGGATTTCTTTCCTCGATAGCTATCGGAATCGAAATGATATCAATTATGAAATACTCAGAATAGAGATATAATAATCACGTCATGAAAACCATACATGCATTAATAATTCTTGGTGGCACCGTGTTGCAAAGCTGTGGCGACTCCCTGGTTCAATCAGAAAGGAAGCTTTTCGGCCGAGGTGTGTCAGTACGTAAAAGCAGAGTCAGAGCCAGTTGTCCATGAGCAATATGAAAACACTTGCGATCAGGAGTAAGTCGCTGTTGATATGAAGTTCACAGCACCATCGATGAAGTATTATTTGTCATTTTCAGGGTATACGAATGATCGGCAAAAAGGATCAATTCGTCAAAATAAGGGCTTAAAATGACTATCGATTTAGAGAGATATTAAAAAAGAGTCAAATTCATTACTGAAATAATAAAGAGATTAATTTTCAATTTCATATAACCAATGAGTCAATCATTAGACAAAGTAAGAGCCTTGCTCACGGAGCATGAGCAATTCTTAAGTAGAAAAAACGAACCAATAGCTGAGACCACAGGAGTGTATCAGCGATATAAATATCCGATTCTCACTGCAGAACACACGCCAGTGATCTGGAGATACGACCTTAACCCTGAGACCAACCCGCATTTAATGGAGCGTCAGGGAATGAATGCAGCATTTAACTCAGGGGCTATAGCGTTCAATGATCAGTATTGTCTGGTTGTGCGGGTAGAGGGCGATGACCGGAAGTCATTTTTTGCGGTAGCTGAGAGCGATAACGGAATCGATAATTTCCGTTTTTGGGACCACCCGATTACGCTTCCAGAAACTGACGAGCCAGACACTAACGTCTATGACATGCGATTGACACGACATGAGGACGGTTGGATTTATGGGTTGTTCTGCACAGAGCGACGAGATCACTCCGCATCTGAGTCGGATCAGTCGGCGGCTACCGCCAAATGTGGAATCGCCAGAACTAAGGATCTGGTCAAGTGGGAACGACTGGCTGATTTGGATTCTGGAGGAAGCCAACAAAGAAATGTGGTGTTGCACCCCGAGTTTGTTGGTGGAAAATATGCGCTATATACCAGACCGCAAGATGGATTCATTGATGCCGGAAAAGGTGGAGGGATTGGTTGGGCCTTGGTAGACAACATGGAGAAAGCAGTTGTTACTAACGAGCAGATCATCGACCCGAAAGTCTATCACACCATCAAAGAAGTAAAAAATGGTCAGGGGCCGGCTCCAATAAAAACAGAAGCGGGTTGGTTACATCTTGCCCACGGCGTTAGAAATACGGCAGCAGGCTTGCGCTATACCTTGTATATGTTCATGACGGCATTGGAAGATCCGACCAGAGTGATTCACCGACCAGCGGGACATTTCAT
This sequence comes from Marinoscillum sp., assembly GCA_024305105.1. Lineage (GTDB taxonomy): Bacteria > Bacteroidota > Bacteroidia > Cytophagales > Cyclobacteriaceae > Marinoscillum. Next base: position 16,041 of record JAMWZA010000030.1, on the reverse strand, counting down.
GGGGCCTCAGGGGGAAGAGCGTGTTGGGGATGTGTCCAACGTTTTGTTTACCAATGGCTGGATTGCCAAAGAAAATGGAGAGGTCTATATCTACTACGCCTCTTCGGATACACGCTTACATGTGGCGACGACCACTATCGACAAGTTGTTAGACTATTGCCAGAACACACCGGAGGACGGCTTGCGGTCCTATGCGAGTGTCCAAACCAGAAATCAGTTAATTGACAGCAACCTGGCTTTCCTTAAAGCCAATGATTTAAAATAGAATCAGCTTATGAGCGACTCAGCACGTCTTAGTGTCAAAGAAAAGATTTCCTATGGGTTTGGCGATTTTGCATCGTCCATGTTTTGGAAGCTCTTTTCCATGTTTCTTTTGTTTTTCTACACCGATGTGTTTGGTATATCTGCTGCGGCTGTAGGCACCATGTTTTTGGTGACGCGTGTGTGGGATGCGTTGAATGACCCCATGATGGGGATCATTTCTGATCGTACCAAAACGCGGTGGGGAAAATTTCGTCCATTCTTGCTTTTCGGGGCAGTTCCGTTTGGGATTATCGGAGTGCTCACATTTACCACTCCCGACTTAACCTCGGATGGGAAGTTGATCTATGCCTACATCACTTACACGCTTATGATGATGGCTTACACAGCGGTAAATGTTCCTTATGGTTCATTGATGGCCGTGATGTCCAATGATAGCGTGGAGCGAACTTCACTCGCCTCCTGGCGATTTATCGGTGCCTTTTCAGGAGGGTTGTTTGTGACGGCTACTGCCAATTCGCTGGTGGAGTATTTCAGCGCAGGTACTGATGAAGCTACGGGTTATCAGATGACTATCGGTGTGTACGCAGTAGTGGCTGCAGTTCTCTTTATGCTCACCTTTGCGGGAACCCGAGAGCGATTGGCTCCTCCTAAGGAAGAACAGAACTCTCTGAAAGATGACCTGAAGGATCTCTCAAAAAATGCTCCATGGTTTATCATGTTGGGAGCTAATATTTTTATTTTGATATTCAACTCGTTGAGAGATGGATCCATCCTGTTCTACTTCAAATACTATGTAAAAGATCAGACAATTGAACTATTTGGAAGTTCTTTTGAAGCCACTTCCTCTGCTTTGTCTTCAGCCTATATGTCCATATGGTTGGGCACCAACATCATCGGTGTGCTGCTGGCCAAACCAGTGGCTGCACGATTTGGTAAAAAGACCGTTTTCAGTTGGGCTGCTCTGATTTCAGCTGCATTGAGTTTCTTGTTTTTCCTCATTCCCGGCGATTCCATTCTTCTGATTTTTGGTCTCAATGTGTTGATTGGAATCACGGCAGGAATCATTTTGCCATTAGGGTGGTCGATGTATGCAGATATTGCTGATTACTCCGAATGGAAAACGGGGCGCAGAGCTACTGGTTTGGTGTTTTCATCGTCATCTATGTCCCAAAAGTTTGGCTGGACGCTGGGTGGAGCCATTTCCGGTTGGATTCTGGCAGGATTCGGTTTTGAGCCCAATGTGGAGCAAACCGAGGAGTCATTATTAGGTATCCGATTAATGATCAGCGTGATTGCAGGAATAGGGGCATTGATTTCATTTGGATTTATGAGAATGTATAAACTCGACGAGTCGTTTATGATGGAGGTGAAATCTAAATTAGATCGTGTAAATTCGGAATCTGATTGATTTTTTAAACCTTGACCCCTTAACTGATGAAAACGTTTATATCAACATTGATTTGTTTCCTGTCCCTAACCATTGGTTTTGCTCAATACGGTAAGGTGTATGATAATCTTACCCTGGAAAGTAAAATATTAAAAAGCGAACGCAAGTATGCGATTTATCTGCCGCCTGATTATGAACATTCGGAGCGGAGCTATCCGGTACTTTACTTACTGCATGGAGCTACGGATAATCACACCGGTTGGGTGCAGTTTGGTGAGGTGAGACGTATCGCTGATGAAGCAATCAAAAATGGCACTGCTACTCCGATGATTATCGTCATGCCCGACGCAGATACCGAGCGAATGGGCTATTTCAATTCCATCGATGGTAAATGGAGGTATGAAGATTTCTTTTTCGAGGAGTTGATGCCACATGTGGAGAAAACGTATCGAATTAAGGGAGAAAAGCGCTATCGTGCAGTAGCCGGACTTTCCATGGGTGGAGGAGGCACCTTTATGTATGCCATGCGTCATCCAGAATTGTTTTCTTCAGCTTGTCCACTTAGCGCATACGTGGGAGCGCTTAATCTGGAAGGTATGAGAAGATGGATGTCTGAAGATGAAAAGAAGCTAAGTGATGAAACGTTGGAGGCTTACCGCCAAAATCACAATGCCCTGGAACTGATGAAGCAGAGGACCAAAGAAGAACTCAATTCTGTGCGCTGGTTCATCGACTGTGGAGACGATGACTTTCTCTTTGAAGGCAATAGCCTTATGCACATTGCCATGACCAAAGCGGAGATTAAGCATGAATACCGAGTGCGCGATGGTGCGCACAATTGGACGTACTGGCGGGCATCGTTGCCTGTGGTGTTAACATTTGTTTCAGATGCATTTCACCAGTACTAGTCCCATGTCGAAATATCGAAAGACAGTTGAGAATCCACACTTGAGTTTTGTACACGAGTGTCAGATGGTGCTGAGCGAAAACATTCTGAGTTTTTGGTCCCGCAAGATGGTTGATCCATTGGGAGGGTTTTATGGTCGCATCGATGGGCTTGGAAAACTACATGAAGACACAGACAAGGCAGTTATTTTAAATACCCGTATCCTTTGGACTTACTCGGCGGCCTATCAGGTCACCGGCAACCCAAAGCATAAATTGATGGCAGATCGAGCTTACGAGTATATCAGTACGAAGTTTATAGACACCAAACACGGTGGAGTAGTGTGGATGGTCGATCGGCAGGGAGGTCTGGTCAATGGAAAAAAACAGACTTATGCGCAGGCATTTGCGGTATATGCACTGGCTGAGTACCACAAGATCAATGAATACAAGCGTGCAAAAGACCATGCCATTCGGATTTTCGAATTGATGGAAGAACATGCGTTTGATCCGTTGCATGACGGATACCTGGAAGCCTTAAATCAAGACTGGCAGCCCATCAGAGATGTACGGTTGAGCGATAAGGACATGAATGCCGAGAAGACCATGAACAACCACCTGCATGTGCTGGAGGCTTACACCAACCTGTACCGTATTTGGCCAGATGCCAAATTGAAAGGACAACTGATCCGGTTGATCAAATTGATGTGTTCCAAACTGATTGATGAGCAGGGTCATTTCAAGCTGTTCTTTGATCGGGAATGGAACCTGCTTTCCAATGAGATTTCTTTTGGTCACGACATAGAAGGGAGTTGGTTGCTCTACGAGGCGGCAGAAGTCGTTGACGATCCTGAGTTGATAGAAGCGGTAAAGCCCATTGCGATAAAAATGATCCAGGCGGCCCTTGAAGGACAGGATGCTGATGGTGGATTGATGAATGAAGCCAATCCGGAAGGCATTGTGGATGACGATAAGCACTGGTGGCCGCAGGCGGAAGCATTGGTAGGCCTGGTGAATGCCTGGCAGCTAACAGGAGATGAACAATATCTGGACAAAATGAATGCCGTATGGAAATTTATACGAACCTACATTATGGACAAGGATGGCGAGTGGCACTGGAAAGTAAACAAGCACGGAGATGTGGATTATCAGGAAGATAAAGCAGGTCCCTGGAAGTGTCCGTATCACAACGGACGTGCAATGATTGAATTAATGAATCGATTGAAATAGATGAATAGGAGCACAACTGAGAGATTGAGTTTTGTCAAATTAATAGTAGTCATTTTGGTGATGACTTCCTGTGGTCAAACTGGTTCTAACCTGATTGTCCGTGGAAGTGACGAAGTGCAACGTTCGGGGTTTGATTCCATCATGGTAGTGGAGGAACTATCCAAGGAGCAACTCCAAAATGCCGGTCATGTGCTCATCAATGTAGCCATTACAGATCTTAATTTTAAGGAGCGTAGTTACGTAGAGCGCTACCTGGAAGCTGGAGGTCTGGTTACATTCAGCTGCCGCGATACCGTCTACAATTGGGGACAAATCGAGTCTTTCATGAACTCAGGGAAGGTAAGTATTTCTTGCGAGGAGGAGGAATTGGCTAAAGCGACACTTGATTATACGCAGGTAAAAACGCCAGCAGCTCCGGGGCTGGATCGGTTGGTAAGAGAAGTGGTGGTGGCACCTTTGGCCGAGCCAATGGATATCGTGGTGACGGAAAATTCTTTGGTTTACTGGATAGAGCGAAAGGGAGCGATACATACGTACAACCCGGGCATGGATCAGACCAAACAGATCACACAAATGGAGGTGTACACCGGGGAAGAAGACGGATTGTTGGGGATCGTTCTGGATCCTGATTTTGCAGAAAATCAATGGGCCTATATCTTCTATTCTCCGCCTGGAGATGAGCCGAAGCAACATGTTTCCCGATTTACACTCACTCCCGACAGCTTGCATCTGTGCACTGAGCAGGTCATTATCGAAATCCCTACCCAACGAGAAGAGTGTTGTCATTCGGCAGGAGACCTGGTTTTTGACCGGGAAGGCAATCTTTATATCAGCACCGGAGACAATACGTTTTCACGGGCTTCAGAAGGATTTACACCTTTGGATGAGCGTCCTGGTAGGTCACCTTTTGATTCACAAAAGTCATCGGCTAATAGCAATGACCACAGGGGTAAAATATTGCGCATTCATCCGGAGAAAGATGGTAGCTATACCATTCCTGAGGGAAATCTTTTTCCAAAAGATGGATCAAAGGGACTGCCTGAAATCTATGTGATGGGAGCAAGGAACCCGTTTACCATGGCGTATAATCTGGATAAAAACTGGCTCTACTGGGGGGATGTGGGGCCTGATGGCAATGTGACAGCAGAACGCGGCCCTACAGCTCATGATGAAATCAACTTTGCAGCGAAGCCCGGAAATTACGGTTGGCCTTATTTCAATGCCAACAATCTGGCTTATGCTGATTACAATTTCGAAACAGAGGAGTTAGGTCCTCGTTTTGATCCGCTAAACCCTAAAAACACTTCGGTAAATAATACGGGAATTGTGGATCTGCCGCCAGCTGTCCCGGCTATGGTTTATTATTCGTTTGATGAGACACCTGCGTTTCCGGGCGTGGGCAAAGGATCTCGGTCTATAGGTGCTGGTGAAGTATACAACTACCGAGAAGCGAGGAAGCATGGATACGAATTTCCGGCATATTATCACAACAAATTGTTTGCCTTTGATTGGGCACGCGACTGGATCATGGTCATCAGCCAGGATGAAGAAGGCAATTTCCAGTCCATTGAGCCATTTCTGGATAACTCAGTGTTGGCATCACCGATTGCCATGGATTTTGGACCAGACGGTACCTTGTATGTACTGGAATATGGCATTGGGTACTTCACAGATAACCATGATTCCAAACTGATCAAACTGGAGTTTGTCAATGGAAACCGTCCACCGGTGGCTCATTTTGAGTCTTCGTCACTAAATGGCTCTTTGCCACTGGAAGTGGATCTGGATGCGAGCCGATCCACAGACCCGGATGGTCAATCATTGGAATATAGCTGGAGGATCAATGGAGAGAACATGACTGGAGCATCGACTAGCTACACGTTCAGTCAAGCGGGAGCGTATTTGATTGAACTCATCGTAAAAGATCCTGATGGAGCAAGTGCTTCTTATACAAAAACAGCAATCGCTGGCAATACGGCCCCTGAAGTGGCTATTGCTTTTGAGCAAAATAGCAGCTTTTATCAGCCGGGAGAACCGATCAGCTATCAGGTAATGGTGACAGATCGGGAAGATGGAACCCTCGGCGAAGGGATTTCGCCCAATCAGGTGCAGGTTAACCTGACCAAATACGAGGGTAGCGACAATCGGGCTGCTGCGAGTCTGGCACAGCTTGACCAACTGGATGGAGCGGGGCTTTCACCGGGGTTACAGTTAATTCAAAACAGCGATTGTAAAAGCTGTCACAAATTAGATGAAAAATCAATCGGACCTAGCTTCAATGAGATTGCAGATAAGTACGATCAGGACTACATCCAGATGGATCTGCTGGCAAAGAAGATCATCAATGGAGGTTCGGGCGTGTGGGGAGACGGCATGATGATCGCACATCCAAACTTTAGCATGAAAGCTGCCCGAGAGATTGTGAAATACATTTTCACGGTGAATGATCCACCTCCTGCTGAAAGCATTCCATTGGAAATCAGCGGTGCCATTGCGACAAGCAGTACCAAAAACGAAAACATACGGATAGAAGTCATCTACCAGGACAATGGCGGAGCACTTGGGCTAGAAGGTAAGATGGAATTCACACTTACAGCTCCTGTACTGCAGGCCGAACTCGCCGATAATTTGGTAGGATTTCAAGTACAAGGTGGGATCGAAGATGGAAACGAACGAACTGTACGCAAAAATGCTGAATACTCCGTCTTGACTTTTGAGTCGATCGACCTGACCAACGTGACAGCTCTACACTTTAACGGCTGGTCAAAAGCTGGAGGTACCATCAAAGTGGTGCTGGATCATGCAAGCGGAGAAGTGGTAGATGCGGTGTCTTATGAGGCAGAACAGCCAATGAGGTTGGATTTAGACCAATCTGGAGTGCACGATCTTTACTTTATTTTTGAAACAGCTGATGAGTTAATCATCAATGAACTTCAAATAGAACTCAACCAGAATCCTAAATCCCAGAACCTAAGACCTAAGACTTAGAACATAAAACCTAAAACCTTTAAACCTACAAAATATGAAAACTTCCAGAAGAAAAACCCTAAAAACACTCGGCGTAAGCGGAGCGGCACTGAGCTTGCTTGGGGCAAATTTCATTACCGCATGTTCATCTTCAGATAAAAAGTCGGGCGATGCATCGGGAGAAAAGAAAGAAGCACTGGCTGGAACCGATTTGTTTTTTAGCATTTCACTGGCACAATGGTCACTCCACCGATCGTTCTTTGGTGATGGTCTGATGTCATGGGATCATTTTGGTAAACTGTGGGCGGAACATCCTGATAAAGTGCTACAAGGTGAACTTGATCCAGTCAATTTTCCTACCATTTCCAAGCGTGACTTTGGGGTGGAAGCCGTGGAGTATGTGAACGTGTTTTATTTCTCCAAAAAGAACGACAAGGAGTATTGGGAAGCCATGCGCAAGCAGTGCGATGAGCAGGGTGTAAAAAGCTTGCTGATCATGTGTGATCGGGAAGGGAATCTTGGAGATACGGATGAAGCAGCCAGAATCCAGGCAGTAGAAAACCACTACGGTTGGGTAGATGCTGCGGAAATTTTGGGTTGCCACTCCATACGAGTGAATGCTGCCGGTAACGGCACAGCCGAGGAAGTAAAAGCTGCCGCTATTGATGGATTGGGTAGACTGACAGAGTATACCTCTAAAAAAGGAATTAGCGTGATTGTGGAGAATCATGGTGGTTATTCATCAAATGGTGAGTGGCTGAGTAGCGTGATCGAAGGAGTGGGTAGTGACTACTGTGGTACACTCCCTGACTTTGGGAATTTCTGCATCGATGGACACCATGGCGACTGCAGAGAGGAATATGATCGATACAAAGGAGTAAAGGAGTTAATGCCATATGCGAAAGGTGTGAGTGCGAAAACCCATGAATTTGATGCGGAGGGCAATGAAGTGCATACAGACTTTTATAAAATGATGCAGATCATCAAAGACACTGGATTCACTGGTTATATCGATATCGAATACGAAGGTTCGGAGCTGTCCGAAGCAGAAGGCATCATGGCTACCAAAGAATTACTGAAGAAAGCGGGAAAGGCAGTGAGCTGATGCGCATTATACCTGATTATTTGCTAATGGAACTTTCGTAAACATCTAATGAGAAATGCGATAAAGAACTAGTTCTGAGTGGGGCTATCTGAACGTACGAGACTTATTTTAAAAACTTCCAGGGGTCAAATGACTTTTCCATGAATATCTGTCGCTGGATGATTAGCACTTTTTGTATTGGTCTGCCTTCAGTTATTGATTTTTCAACCAGAGGCATATACCCATACTCATGGGAGAAATAGTAGACGTTGCCTTTTGATGGGAAGATTGAGGTGAAAATGCTGAAATCGAATTCCATTTCAATGAGGAATTCCTTTCTTACGGTTGCTTTTCCAGTAGGGCAGAGCGATTTGAGTATGGTTCTGTTGCGTCTTAGTTTGCGGTAAGTTTCCAATATTCGTTTCTCGTGCGACTTACGCGAGCGATTGTTGTAGCTGGAACGACACTGATCATCACAGTACTTTTTGTCTAACCTCCCTGTCAGGGCTTTTCCACATGTCAGGCATTTTTTGAGGGCAAAATTTTCCATTTTAATATCTGGATATGTCCGGTTGTAAACGGATATAACCGTTTATTGAGACAATTAAGTTAATTAAATTTTCGTTCTTTCCTCTCATGAATCTCATGTTCTGGACAGGGTATGAGAGGTGATTTGGCTTTGATTTACTTTATTTCACTGTTTTGATATTCTATTATGTATGTTAGAAAAAATGGGCATGAATACAAGCAGGCATTAGATAGCTTGGTTCAGAAGCTAGAGGTTAGGCGATACAGCTCCTCTACGGTTACCACCTATCGGTATATGTTTAGGGAATTTTTGAAGTATGTGTATCCAATGCCGCTTCATAAGGTAAGCAAAGATGATATTCTGTTTTTTCAACAGATGCTGGTGAAACGAGGTGTTTCTGGTTCATACCAGAATCAATCCATTAATGCCCTTAAATTTTACCTGGAGCAGGTTTTAGGTCATGATCGGGAGTTGTATGAATTGGAACGTCCTGTGAAAGAGCGGAAGTTACCGACCGTTCTTTCACAGGAGGAAGTGTCAAGTGTACTAGCCCATATCAATAATTTGAAACATCGGGCGATCATTATGACGATTTATAGCTGTGGATTGCGCATTTCCGAATTATTGAACTTACAAATTAGAGATATCGACAGTGACCGGATGGAAATATTCATCAGAGGGGGAAAGGGAAAAAAGGACAGACTGACGTTACTTTCTCCTCATTTACTGGAGCTGCTACGGGTTTATTTTCGTGCTTACCGTCCCAGTGAGTATCTTTTTGAAGGACAGAAAGGAGGTCGTTATTCAAGCTCTAGTATACGTAAGATTTTGGATCGTGCTATAGCGCGCGCGGGTATCCGTAAGCATGTGGTGACGCACACCCTCAGGCATAGTTTCGGCACCCATCTACTGGAGAATGGAACAAACCTGCGCTACATACAGGTCTTGATGGGTCATGAAAGCCCAAAAACCACAGAAATCTATACTCATGTTGCTCAAAGTGATATTCACAAAATCGCGAGCCCGTTGGACCATTTGGCGGACAAAGGGTATATTTGATAGGAAATAAGCGGAAGTTTCCGCTTATAAAGATGTTAGGTTTCATGCCGTGACGTAGACCCACCGCACATTTTAGCACATTTGGTTTTTGCCACCGCAACTCCAACCCAAAAAACAAAAAGAGCTAAAATTTGCCCCTCCCAACCGTGATGAATTTGCAAAACATTTCCTTACATTGCCATTATTTGGTCAAGGTAAATAAAAGCAAGTTCGATTTATGTCAACTTTTGGAGAGTTTATCAGAAAACAGAGAGAGATAAATGAAATGACTCAGGATAAGCTTTCGAAGCTCTTGGACATCCCATATACTGATGTTAGTAAAATCGAGAATGGAAGGAAGAAATTCAAATTTGACAAATTATCTGACTTAGCAAAAACCTTAAAGACAGATTTGCAAGAGTTAAAAGATTTATACGGAGCAGACATTATGATCGAACAAAAGAAAAAATATGAGTGCTCAGATAAAGTATTCTCTGTCGCTGAAAAACAGGAGAATTATCTGAGAAAGAAAAATGCAAAGCAAGGAAACTTGAGTTTCTAATACCTTAAGAGAAAGCTTGAAACATCTACAAAACATATTTGAGAAGCTTAATCTCACGAAGGAAAAAGGTCTTTTTTTCCTAGAAGAAAACCTATGGAAGGGGCTTTTTACAAATCGCATAGAAAGGCTTATTGAAGAGACTATTCAACCAGATGCCTTTTTCTGCATAGATAACAAACCGTTCATCTTATTTTTTGAAAATCCTGAAAACAAAAATCAAAAGCTTAAGGAAATATGGAATTTCAATGAATCTCCAATAATCTTTATTAGTAATGGAGATTCATTAGAAATTTACAATGGATTTGAGTTTTTAGAAGACAAGGAAACCCTAAGACTATTTGGTAACGGTGAAATTTTAAATGACTTCACATATTTTAAACTTGTAACTGGAGAAACTTGGGAAAAATATGAGCCCGACTTTCAGACCAAAAAACGAGTAGATTATAAACTGCTTAAAAATATAGAAGCAGCTCAGAAGAAAATTCAAACTTTCAACGTTGAAAGGTATCTCGCTAATGCTCTATTAGGGAAAGTCATTTTTGTTCGTTACTTAATTGACCGCAAAGTAAAACTTGACTTTGAACAAAGTGGCTCAAGAATTTGGACAAACCAAGAATTCTGTTCGTTGCTACTAGATCGAAGGAAGGTCAATAGCTTCTTTAATTACCTCAAAGAAAAATTCAACGGGAACCTATTCCAATTAACTGATGAAGAGTTGGAGTCTATTCCTCAGGAATCATTTCAGACCGTTGTTAACCTTCTTTCCGGGGATGTAATTTCTAGCGGTCAAATATCGCTTTTCAATCTCTATGATTTTTCGATAATTCCGGTTGAGTTTATAAGTAATGTTTACGAACTGTTCATTGGGAAAGATCAGCAAGAAAGTAAAGGGGCTTATTACACACCTCTCTTTCTGGTGGACTACATTCTTTCGCAAACAGTCCAGAAGAGATTTGACGAACAGAAAAGTAACTATTCATGTAGGGTATTGGATCCATCATGTGGTTCGGGGATTTTCTTGGTTGAGACATTGAGAAAAATAATTGATCAGTATCGTATCAACAATCCTGAACTAAACTCTAATTCAAATGAATATAAGAACGCTTTAAAGAAATTAGCAACTCAAAACCTCTTTGGAGTCGACAAGGATAAAAGTGCGGTTGACGTTGCAATATTTTCCATTTACCTGACACTTCTAGATTATCAGAGCCCATCTGATATCGAAACATTTAAGTTCCCGCTACTTTTTGGCAATAATTTCTTTTCATATGATTTCTTTGACGAAGAGGCTGAATTCAACCAGGTTTTTAAGGATATAGAATTTGATTTTATTTTAGGAAATCCACCTTGGAAAAGGGGAAAGGGCGAAACAAATAATCCGTTATTTGTCAAATATATCAAAGGCAGGAGTATCAAGGAAAAACCAGAAGGTAGAACCCCAATTAAAATAAGCAACAGTGAAATAGCTCAAGCCTTTGTTTTGAGAGTGAGTGATTTTTGCTCCCGAAATACAAAGATTGGGCTAATAGCCACTAGCAAAATACTCTATAATCTAAACGGTAAGGGATTCAGGAAGTATCTGCTAGATAGATTCTTGATAAACAAGGTATTAGAATTAGCCCCTGTAAGGAAAGAAGTTTTTGATAAATCAAATGATAAGGCTGTTGGCCCAGCGGTGGTTCTTTTTTACGAGTACTCACATAAAAAGAATACTGATAATAACATTATTGAGCACTTAACTCTAAAACCAAATCGATTCTTTTCTCTTTTCAAAGTCTTCACTATTCAAAGAGGTGATTACAAAAAAGTGATTCAGAGCCAACTCAAGGAATTTGATTACTTGTGGAAGGTTTTAGTATATGGGAGTTACCTAGACTTCAATTTGATTCACCGCTTAAAAGACGAAAGGCGAAAAATTAATAAGGTAGTCACGACTAATGAATCGGTTATTGGTCAGGGAATCATAATAGGTCAAAAGGATAGGAATGATGATGTTACTGAACTTGTAGGCAGACCAATGCTCGATACAAGGACAGATATTGAACAGTTTTGGATAAATCAAAACCCAAAGGGTGTTTGGACTGAATCCAAAGTTCACAGATCAAGACCAGAAACTCGTGAGATATTTAATAAGCCTGTGCTGTTGATAACTGGTGGCCTTAATAAGTTTTTGAGATCAGTATCAGCAGTTCATACTGCAGGCTATGTTTTCAAAAGCTCTTTGACAGGAATTGCATCTGATGACATCAATACAATAAAATCAATTTCTGGAATTCTTAACTCCTCATTTTTTTCATATTTCAGCTTACAGACTTTTAGTTCTACCGGAATTGAAAGGGAAGAATCTCATGATGAAGAGAAATTTAGTGTCCCATATACAGATGACAATAAGGTTTGTCAAATAGTTTCTGATTTAATGAAGCTCAAACAAAAGGAACATTCCTCTAATAACTTCATGGAATCAATTCCAGCGAATCTTTTCAGTGAAAAGCTTAAGGAGTTAGATAGAGCAATTGCCATATCTTTCGATTTCTCAGATCAAGAGATGCATTTAATGGAGTATGCTAACGACATCATTATACCTATGATTATGAAGCATAAGGGTCATGAGCGTATTTTCAAACCATTAAAATTTCAGAGCCGATCTATTCTGGATTACATTGATTTGTTCTTAGAAAGCTTCAATGATGTTTATGATAGGATAGATAAAAAACTAACTGTGACCGTCAGACATACGAATCAAATTATTGGGTTATTCTTCAAAGTGTCGCCCTCAAATAGTGCAGAGTCAATTACTTGGGAACAAGCTAATAACAATGACATTATTCAACTCTTATCGTCAATAGGAACCGAGAAAATTACGGATAGATTATTTGTCCAAAAGGACATCCGAGGATTTGAGAAAGATGGGTTTTATATCATCAAACCAAATGAACACAGGTTGTGGCACAAAGCAATTGGCCATTTAGATATAAATGAATTTATGGATGCCGTCTTAGTCGCTGGCAAAAAAAGTGTTGTGGATGTTTAGTGATTTAAATGCCGCAGATTTCACTGGTGCGGTTCCGTTTTATGAGACACAGTTTGAAATAATCCTAGGCAAGATTACAGACTGTTATAAACTAATGAAGAAGGATATTCAGGAACTTCCTAATGATGAGAATAAGATCAGAGACGCCCTTCTTCTTAATTATTTAAAGAATAATCAAATCAGAAAGAAACTTGGATTACTCCCATGGCATTTTGAACGTGAAATTCAAGAAGACCACTCTATTGGAAGAACAGATATTAAAGTGATTTCAGCAAACACTTTTCTTATGCAAGAAGCATACTATGTGCTTGAGTGTAAGCGATTGGATAACACAAACGTTACTGGTACTTCAGGGCTAAATGCCAAGTATATAGAAAATGGGATTTATCGATTCATTTCTAAATATTATTCATCCTATTACAGAGTAAACGGCATGCTAGGTTTCATTGTCGAGAAACTAGATATATCAGCTAATATCCAAAATATCAACAAACTCTTAGTTGATGAATTTAAGGGGGCTAATACTTCCTCAACTATGGTTCAAGGTAACTTCATAGCTGACTTTCCTGACCATTACCACTCAATTCATAAAGATACGGATGATAATCCACTCAAAATTTATCACCTAATGTTTGATTTACATGAGAATATCCAACGCTAGAAGCCATACACATTGTCAGGTCGCTCAAACCTATCCACATCCAAAACCTGCCAAAGAGTATGGCTACTCCTACCGCACTGCTGAACGAACTAACACAAACGCAGAAAATGGACGGAGAAAAATGCACGAAAACCTAACAAATGCTAAAATCCATAGGCATACTGAGGTACTTGCCAAGGTTGGCGGGATAAGATACTTTCCCGATATTTACAGATGTCCAGCCTACGGATTTTAGCTGGTCGTTGTGAACCATAGCCGCTAAATGGAAAATATCAAGATTATTAATAAAAAGCCTTTTAAATCAACTGATATATTGATTATAGTCGGGCATCTTTTTATTGTCTTTGGTATCTGGCTATCTTATCAACAAAGTTTGTTTTCAATCGAAAATCTTAAGGATTTTATTAATGTATACTTTTTACTCCTACCATTAATTATCCTTGGACTATTTTTTAGAAAGCTAAGAAATTTTAACTTTTACATTATTTGGGTAATAATAGGTATAGCACAAATACTCGTTTATCCAGAAGTTAATGATTTAAACGAATTTCAATTTTATAGAGGTTCCTCATTCTCAGCATTAATTTCTCTGTTGCCTACACTTATAATATTTCAAATTCTAAGAATCATTTTTATAAGAACGCACAATATGGAAATGATAATTTCAATACGGTATTATCGTATGACCATGTGGGAGGAAGAAGAAAATCGTAAAATGACATGGTTAGAAGTTGCATTTAGCATGCTACTCTTTTTCACCATAGTATTTTCAAACATCTATGTATAATACGGTTCACAACATCATATAAAACCCATTTGCTCCGCATTTCATAGCAGACTCCACAGTAAGTAGCCAGCAATTTATGCTTCCACTTTGTGGCAGCAGCATCAACGGGCGGACCGACCTTTGTAGCATTCAATTAACTTTTAAGGTTATTCAGTCAAGGCAAGTGTTGGCTATCATCGGGCGGACCTGCCTATGCCGGCAGGCAGGCTTTTGTTTAACGAGTCTGGTTGTTACCTACTGTATGTGGACATCACTTTAATCTGACAGCCTGCCTTGGTGGAAACCGCATAAATTGCTTAGTTTAGCTTTTCATAGCTTGTATAGGCAAACGGGTTTTATACAGGCGTTACATTGCATATCCCAAGTCGCAGATGAAATTCTTAATAGCTACTTTTATCTTCCTTGCCTCATTTCAACTAAACGCACAGATCTCTGGTGAACTGCTAACTGGCACTTGGAACTGTTACCATAAGGAACTTGAGGATGGAACAACATCCGGAACTGATTTTATGGGACAAGAATTTGAGTACTCCTGCGATGGATTAACTCTTGAACTCAGAGATAATGGAATCGGAACGGAATCGCAAGGTGGATTAGAATTTCAATTTGCTGTTCAAGACTCATTGATTCAACTTGGCAACCGCATTTACGTCATTGAACTTCTTAACAAGCAGGAACTGGTGCTCTTAGACTATGACCCAGAACAAATGAAATTGTCTGTTTATCGACAGAAATTTCGTAAAGAAACGGACGAACGAAAACAGTAGAAACGGATAAGAACGCAATGTAACAATGTGTATGGACGCATGTGCGAACGTGCTTCTAGCCGGCTTTTGTGCGACTCGGCCACTAAACTGCCGCTGGGAAAATGATGTGTTATCTGTCAGGTGCATAGTGCAGGCTTTTTTCTCTTTCTGTCCTCACTGCGAACTTGCAATTTGTATCGCACCGGCTGTTTAGCTATTTTGCTGCTACGAGCCAGTGGGACGCACACAGCGCCATACACGGGCGTTAGGAGCCATAATCTACATGACGGAGACTTCAAAACCTTTAGAATTTCAGATTTATGCCAAGCAGGGATTTGTTAGGATCGAACTAACAAAAGTGTTCGGATATCCTGAACAAACTTGTGCATTTGGCGGGTATGATACCCAGTCAACTCTTGAAATCAAAAGTGGTGGCTTCTCTGTTCGAACCAATCTTTACGTGTCAACTGGAGACATCTACAACTTCTTTGAACAACTGAAGAACTGCTACGAGAATCTGACCGGAACAGCAAGATTGGATTCTTATGAGATGAACTTAAGGTTAGCTGTTGAATTTGACAATCTCGGTCATGCTAAAATTTCTGGTGAATTCATCGAACGTCTTGAACCTCCAAACGAGTTAACCTTCAACTTGTCAACTGACCAAACCTATCTCAAGAATACAGTTTCCGAACTGGAACGGATTTACAAATATTACGGGAACAACAAAGGAGTAAAAGGGCTCGAAACAGGCTCCTAACAGACGCTGATCGGGCATATGTCTGAGTGCATTCTGGCTGATTTCAGTGCAACTCGACCGTGAATCTCATATAATTGTAGTCTATTAAAAAAGTACAATTTTGTAATGAC
>JAMWZA010000003.1 GCA_024305105.1 Marinoscillum sp. | reverse complement strand
AGTCTACAAGAGAGATATTTTCAAGCGTAATTACCTTTTCTAGCAAATGAATGTTCGATTTATGTGGGTTTAATTTTTCTTGCTTTTAGAATTTATATTTTTGTCTCAAGTTAAAAAAATATTTCCGTTGCTTGTATGGCGCTAGTTACATTTATGTCAGATTTTGGTACCGAGGACCACTACGTAGCAGCGGTGAAAGCAGCGATACTCAAGGGCAATCCGTCCATCAACATTGTGGACATCAGCCATGACATCTACCCTTCTGATATTGGCCATGCATCCTACGTACTCAAAAACGTATTTCGTGACTTTCCGCCAAACTCTGTTCACCTTTGTGCTATAGATCTTAACTCGCGAGAACCATCTAAACTCATAGCCATTAAACTGGAAGAACACTACTTTGTTGGACCGGATAGTGGATTATTTAGTCTGATAAGTCAACAACGTCCTACGGCTATCATCGACATCAACAGCTTAAAACCAATAGAATCGACCTTCGAGGCGAAAGACATCCTTGCTCCAACGGCAAGTGGTCTGGCCAGCGGAAAGAACATCCATGAAATGGGTCCCGCGCAGAATGAGATCAAAATACTGTATAGTAGACAACTAAAGGTCACCAAGCGTGAAATCTCTGGAAACATCATTCGAGTGGATGTCTACGGCAATCTGATTACAAACATTATCAAATCGGAGTTCGATACCATTACCCGCATAAATGGAAATCAGCCCTTTGAAGTAAGCTTTGGTAGAGAAAAAACCCGAAAGATCAATAAAACCTATAATGAGGTGGAGTCTGGTGAATTCTATGTGCTCTTTAACAGCTCTGGATTCCTGCAGATTGGAATCAACAAGGGAAATGCTTCAGAACTACTCGGGCTTGTGCTGGATGCTCCCGTCACTATCAATTTTGAAACATGATCACACGAATCGTACGAATGGTCTTCATGGCTGAAAAAACACAGGAGTTTGAAGACATCTTCGAAGAAAGCAAACAGAAAATACGCGCCAGAGAAGGTTGTCAATACCTATCACTCCACCGCGATCATCAAGACCTTCATATTTACTATACGGTGAGTAAGTGGAATTCACAGGAAGATCTGGACGCTTACCGCCATTCGAAGTTGTTTCGATCTACCTGGGCTAAAACCAAAGCGCTATTTGCTGACAAGCCCTCAGCACACTCATTGGATCAGCTCATTGAGTTGCAATAAAGGCGTTTAACAGGTGGTTTTCTGATTTAACCGACAAATTCAACGGGTTAAACGAACAAAAGCTTGCGGATTCATCAGAAAGGGTAGTTTTGTTCATGAATCTAGCCCGAAAGGGTCATAGACATAGCTGGTTGTGGTCCCTCGTTATTTCCCTTACGAGGGATCCTTTTTTATACCCCTCCCACTTTTTTACCATACAGAATAGAAGGTATTCCTGATCCAAGTTCCTACGCGTAGGAAGCTAATTTTATTTCCAATGAAGATTTTAGATTTCTGCGAAAAGAATTTTCCCGCAAAACGTTCGAGATGAACTAAACAGGAGTCAATCAATACTTCTTCAATTGAACGAACTTTCTGAATAATGAAACGGCTGTCTAATGCCCGGTACAAACAGCTACTCCATCAAAGAGATAGTCTTCATTTTTCCCAACATTTCCGAAGGCGAGCACCATGTGCTTGAAGTAGTTATCATTCATGTGGATTTTCACACTACCATCGAGTTGTAGAAATAAATCATAAGTCAATGCTCTTCCATCAGCCAGTGTGGCGTCATCTACAACTGTCACACTCTCTCCAGTCGCGCCATCTACGTCATTTAGGCGCAGTGCCAATTCTCCCACCTCACTTACATCACCAAAATGCAAGTGTGCCGGATGCAATCCTCCTTCTGCAGTATTTTCCAGATTGATACGAAACTCCATCTTCCCAGGACCCAATTCCGTTACTGTGATCCTGCCTTTTACCGGATTGTAATTGGCCCGATGCAATAGGAATTCCCTATTGCGCAATTCGGGTTCACTGGAAGATTGGCAGCCTGAAAAAATGGACACTGCCAGTAGGAGGAAAATGTAACGTACCTTCATCATCTGAATATTCTTTGCATTTTAAAGATAACAACGAATCTGCTGAAAAGATTTATATAAATTGACAATAACTATTCTTTTGCGTTTGCGTAAGATGATTGCCTAATTTTATCTCAATGCACAAGCACATTGATTCTTTTAAAGAAGAAATATCGAAACTAGTCCTAAAGGACCTCTATGCTGCATACAAAGCGGACATACGAACACAGCATGTTCGATTCGAAGCTATACATAAGCAAGTAGCTGAAACTTTGGACTCAGGTAAAAGCCCGGCAGACACTGCTGAGGCTCTTCATGGTCTATTGGAATATGAACTGTATGAGGATGAAGGACAGACGCTTGAAGCTTTCGCCGATTCGTTTTACACTGGTGCTGAGCAGGCGCTTAATGACCTGCCAGCGACAGTATCCATCGTGCAGCACACGGACCGTTTCACTATTCTAAAAACAGACGGAAAACGCACGAAACTCTATAAACGAATAAAAAAAATCGGGTTTGGAATCACTGACCTTCCTCGAAGAACTGCCAATATTTTTAGAAAAAAGAAAAAGAAGAAAGTCTATTGGAAACACGTCGTTCCTTTGCGGGCTATCGCCAAAAAACACCTGCTCGCTGATTTCATTCAGTCAGTAAGCACCATAAGAGGCCTATATCTAAAAGACTTTTCGTATGCCTATGTGCAACTGCTGATCCAAAGTGTGGATCAACAGAAAGAGTTATATGAATCTCAGGCATTGCAAACTGCTTTCACCAAATCCAGAAACAGCTTAAGAAAAAGACTGACCGAACAGCTAGAGATCAACCTCAATGATCTGGCAGTAAAAGCCGAGTTGGTAGACACTTTAGAATTAAACGCAAAGAATTACCGCGAGAGCAAGGTCGCAGAGGCTATTGACCTGGCCAATGCAAACTGGAAGGCTGAGGACAAGCATTGGAACAACTCCTTTCTGCTACTTTTCGAGGAATGGCAATCTGACCTGGAGCTTAAACAACTAACCGAACAAGCTAAAGAATCACTTAACACTTATCATGCATCACAGTCCAGGACATTTGAAAAATCGATTTGCCCTGAGCTAGATACCATTCTGGATTTTATAACAGAAACTAAATCCGAGCTGGACTCGACTAGCGAATTATCCCAATCGCTCAAGAAATGCAATTACCGAGCTCAGAAAAGCCTTGACGAAACAACTATACCGAAGCTGCTAAACATACTAACCAGCAAAAACACCATCAATGCAGTAGCACGATTGGAAAATGCCATCACTCAGGAATTGAAATCACTGACCTTTGATCTGAGGTTATCCAAAGTAGCTACTCAATATCAGGAAGCGATCCCGACAACCAACATTGCGACGATTTCATTGTCTGATTTGATCACCTTTGAAATCGCTCCTTCCCTTTTCGGCGAGCTGGATCAAATCAAAGGTAAGCTGATGACAGAGCTAAACAAACAAATCACGCTGACCGGAGACCTGGATCACATGATCACCTTCGGCTTGTCTACGGCGATCCAGCAGCTACAGGACACGGATGAAGAAACGGCTCAACGCGTAGCGATGGAAACACTGCAACGTGCAGAAGAACGGGTATTGGAAGTAAAGGAAGCTCTGGACGCATTGTTCAACCAAACCCACGAAGCGCTAGGAAAAGCTACAGCTGATTTCAATAAAAAGCTGGAAGCTCTGATGGAAAATGAAAACATCAGGGAAATGCGTTTGCGCATTGCGAAAGCGAAAACGATCCAGCAGACCAAAGCCTATCGCCAGGAAGTCAGAGCACGAATCACAGCGTACTTCGAACAAACTAAAACGCAGGTCCTGAATCGGTACAAGGAAACGAGTGATGCCCTACAAACCTTTCGTCAACGATTTATTCTTACCTCTAGAAAAACAACGGCATCACGTGCGGTATCTGACTTTTTATCCAGTTCACAGGAGCGAATAAATTCCTTGCCCATTATTTACAAAAACCTGTACAAAATTGAGCCGCTCACTGACTTAGAACTATTCGTTGGTCGATCCAAAGAAATAGAACAAATCAATGAAGCTTACACCAACTGGTCCACTGGCTACATGGGCTCAGCGGTGCTGTATGGAGAAAAATGGAGCGGCATGACTTCTCTGCTTAACTTCCTGCAAACGTCCGGATCACTCAAACATCCGATGACTCGAATCAAGTGCAAAACATCCCTTGATAGTAAGGGCCAGTTTGATCAGATTCTCAAAAACATTGTTAATACCGAGGAAGCCGTAACCGTAGATCAGGTTCAGGAAAAACTCATCACTGGGTCCAAACGCATTGTGATACTCGAAGACATCCAAAACCTTTATCTGAGAAAAACTGGAGGTTTTAACGTGATCAAATCACTGCTGACTTTGATTAGCAATACGTCCAATCACGTATTTTGGATGACCTCCTGCACGGTTTATACCTGGGAGTATTTCAAGAAGACGCTACACATTCACGAAATCTTTAGCTATCACATTGGCTTGCAAAAGCCGAATGAAGAAGACCTCAGCAGCATCATTCAAAAACGAAACCGAATAAGTGGGTACAAGATTGTATTCGAGACCGACGAAGACACACGATCTAGTAAGCGATTCACCAAAATGAGTGAAAATGATCAGCAAGAGTTTCTGAAAAAACGTTTCTTCAAGAACCTGATTGATTTCTCTGAAAGCAATATCAGCATGGCGCTCATGTTTTGGTTGCTATCTACCAAATCGGTCGATCAGAACCGCATAGTGATTAACTCCTTTGAAAAACCAGATCTGAGCTTTTTGGAAATCATGAGTATGGATAAAATCCTGGCTCTTCATGCACTCATCCTTCATGACGGCCTTAGTCTGGAACAATTTGCTGAAGTGATGCGACGAAAGCCTCAAGCAGCCTTTTTACAACTATCCATGATGCTGGAAGATGGCATACTGGTGAAAAAAGACGGTCAGTTTCTGGTCAACACCCTGGTGTACCGCAGTGTCATTAGCCTTTTGAAATCAAAAAACCTCATTTACGCATGATCCTAAGACTCCTATTAGCTGGCTTATTTGCATTTAGTGCGCTTGCCTCTATGGCTCAGGGTGAAACAGTCAATGAGCTCAAAAATCAAGCTCCCAAGCTGAGTGAGCTTTTCTCACTTCCAAAAATCTTCTGGTCTGTTGTCATGTTAGTCATTGGCTATCTGTTCATTCGGATTTTCAGTAGAATTCTGGAAGTGCTCGCAGAGCGAAGTGCGCGTTACCGCATTACGCTGAAGGGACTTATTCCTGTAGTTAGAATACTCGGATGGCTCCTGGTGATCATAACCATCATCACGGGTATATTTCAACCTCCAATGGATATGGTTTGGGCCCTCTCAGCATCGGTTGGTGTGGCTGTTGGATTTGCGGCTCAGGATATTCTTAAAAACATTTTCGGTGGCGTCATGATTCTGTTTGACCGGCCGTTTCAGGTGGGAGATAAAATAGAGGTAGGGTCGTTTTATGGCGAAGTGACTGAAATTGGGCTGCGGTCTACACGAATTGTTACTCCGGACGATTCTCTTGTAGCTATCCCGAATAGTACCATCATGAATGGATCCGTCTCCAATGCCAACGCTGGTGAAACCAACTGCCAGGTGGTAGCTGAAATATACTTACCCTTGAGTGTAGACACAGTACGTGTGCGGGAAATAGCCACTCAGGCGGCACAGGTTTCAAAGTACATCTACCTTAACAAACCCATTGCGGTGCTTTTCTTCAATGAAGTGAAAGAGCGACGCTCCTATCTCAAAATGCGCTTAAAAGCATATGTAATGGATATTCGAAGCGAGTTTGCCTTCAAAAGTGAGATGACCGAATTGGTGGTTTCTACGCTGTTGGAAGAAGGCATTATTAAGGAAGAGGATTTTAGGTAATTCAGTAAAAAACAGGCGAACAACTTCTCTTTTACATACTCTTGACTCAGCTCACAAGCATCAAACTTAATCCTCCAAAATATTCTTCACTCGCCCAACTTCTCCAGTCTCCAATCGGACTTTGATACCATGCGGGTGAACCGAGGATTTGGTAAGAAGCTTTTCTACAAAGCCTGAAGTAAGTTCTCCACTGCGTTGGTTGTGCTTTTCCACAATTTCCACTTCAGCACCTACTTCTACATCTTTTCGCTGGGTTCCTGATTTTGCCATAAGTACAAAGGTAATTAGCTATTGATTCAATGTAGCTAATTACAGATGTCATCTCGAAACATTGAGGTGCTCGGCTAGAGGCGCTCGGCTAGAGGTGCTCGACTAGAGGCGCTCGGCTAGAGGCGCTCGGCTAGAGGTGCTCTACTACAAGATCTTCCTTATAAAAGAAACCTACTTATTGAAAGAGGGATTGCTCCTGTGTCGAAATGTCCGGGTAGACAGGAACGAGGAGTCAATATTTAAAGACTTAACTAAAACTGCATTGACTATCGAATCCTTAAAAGTATTCTCAAATCACCCTCTCATGACCAGGTAAGCGAGATAGACTATATAAACAGCAATGAACAACCCACCCATAAAACGATTGACACTTGCCTTGCGTCCAACAACTATTGCTAGTATGAGCAATGTACTGGAAGCGATCACCATGAGGATATCAGAATTGGATACGACATCAAATGGTAAAGGTCGAATTACTGAACTCAGCCCCAAGATCCACAAAAGGTTAAAAATATTAGAACCGACTACATTACCCACTGCCATATCGGACTGACCTTTTTTAGCAGCTATCGCTGAGGTTACAAGCTCAGGCAGTGATGTGCCTACAGCTACCACCGTCAGGCCAATAAACGTTTCTGAAAGTCCAAAAAGCAAGGCAATCTCAAATGCGCCATCTACAACCCATTTCCCACCTAAAAACAACGCAAAGGATCCACCCAGAATAAATAAAAGTGATTTCGTCTTTGACATCTGAGGTATCTCCGAACTGACCTCTTCCTCATAGGGTTCGTCTTTAGATTTTGACACCACATAGATGTAGGTCATGAATAAGCCAAAAAAGAATAGCAAAACGCCACCATCGTATCGACTAAGTGTAAGCCCCTTTACGTCTACAAATAAATTCGCATTGGCTAAAAAGCCTACCATCACGGTAGCAAACAATGAAATAGGCAGTTCGGTAAAGTATATACTCTTGTGAATTGGCAGTGGTTTGATCAATGCAGCCACACCCAAAATGAGCAGTACGTTGGCAATATTGCTACCAAGAATATTCCCAATAGCCAACTCTGAACTCCCATCAAAACTAGCCAGTAAATTGACTATGAGCTCAGGCATACTGGTACCAAATGACACGATAGTCAAACCAATAACCAACTCTGGAATATGGTAACGTTTGGCTAACGAAGAAGCCCCATCTACCAAAATATCCGCTCCTTTAATCAAGAGCACAAAACCAACAACAAATAAAACGTAAACCACTACAGCGACAGATTAAATATGACGATTTAAAAACTTTTAAATGTAGGTACTTTTATATGAAAAGTTGAAAATCGAGGTTCGAAAAAAACGCAAAATTTGTAGACTTGTAACTTCAAAGGAATATGTTCAAACCTTACTACGAATGAACGAAGCTGCTACACACTAGCTCATTGTGTCATAATCAGCTAAGAACGCTTCCAACTTCTCCACTGTCACATGATCCATCACCACGATCTTGAACCAATCTGCTTGCTCGTGATTATCAGGCACCAAACCGTATTTTTTACACAATTTCGGATTCAAATAAGATGCTTTCATGGTGACAATATTGGCGTCCGGATAGCGGAAATAATCAATCTTACGCTCTTCCAATTGCTCGCAGAGCCAGGTGGTTCGGTGGCTCAGCACCAGCGTCTTTTCAAACCAACCATGAGGGCCGTAGGTCATCAAGATCATCCATATGGCGATGGCATTGGCACCGGAGCGTGAACCAATCAACGTAAAATCCTGCCCCTCCACATAGCTTGCTTCCTCGGTATTGGCATAGTGCATCCATCCTTTTCGGATGAGAAAAATGCCCGTTCCGTAAGGAGCTTGGAGCATTTTGTGTGCATCCAGCGTTACAGAGTTGACATGAGGATTGCTGAAGTTAATGTCGTTTTCCTGCCTGGCAAATGGATAGAAAAATCCGCCATACGCACCATCCACATGGAGTTTAAAGTCTACGCTGAGGTCGATGAGCACATCCGTATAGCAATGTATATCATCCACAGAGCCGAACATGGTGGTCATCATGTTGGCCAAGACAATGAAGTACTTTTTACCCTCGTGCCGGGCTGAACTGATGGTGGCTCTGACTCCTTCCTGACTGATTGACCGATCTTCCTGGTTTACCGGCACTTTGTAAAAGGATATCTGAAGCACGTCAGAAGCTTTGGCTGCAGAATAGTGCGCATCCGCTGAGGTGATCAATGCGATTTCATCCAAACCAGCCCCCTTCTCCTGCTGGTAATAATTTCGATAGGTCCATACTGCCTGCAAGTTGGCTTCTGTGCCACCAGATGCCACATAGCCATCAAATTCGCCTTCGCCTTTCAGGATGTCTTCTGCACAGATGCGGATTACCTCCGTTTCGATTTGCTGGGTGCCTTTAAAGAAACTCTCTGAGGACCCCAGCGTATGGCAACCAATGTGATTGGGATTGTGAATGAGCGTACTCAGAAAAGGCGCATCCTCTAAAAATGGGGCATTTTGATAAAAGACCTTATCATCCAGGTGAGAGGCTGGAACCCCGAGTATGTTTTCATTGTAATAGTCTACGTTTTCTGACAGTGCAGAAAATATACGTTGCCTGATCTCCTGCTGCGACAGCTTTTTCCATTTATTCATGCGTTCAAGATTGTGAAATCAGCGGTTTACCAACTCCTATTGATCATCCAAATTGGTGTTTCTCAATAGTTGAGTTAAGCATAATGCTTATTCGTGGCACTACATTACGTTTTCAGATTGTTTTGCTAGATCTCCTCGGGCGGAGTTCGCTGGAAATGTGTGACGAAAGTAAAAAGAAGGCGTGGGTTATGCAAATGGTGGGTGATTGAGATCGGAATTTTGACATACAAAAGAATTGTAAATCCTGCTTCTATGACTTGTGGGTTAGAAATCTGGAAGAGCTGGATCCGTAACTCTTAACTAGGACAATAAATACTTATGAATCCAGTGCGGAACCTGATTTGTTTTGGGAACTACCTCTTTACCATTGTATACTTCCAAAATCAGCTTGGGCTGTTTTCCTGAATTATCCCAGATAAATGTGCGATAGGTATTAGAAACGGTTTCTTTCAATAACTCCAGACTATTATAATACCGTTTCACTATGAGCGATTTCTCTACATGATGTCCACCTTTTTTGACTCTGAGGTTTACTCTCTCGATATTTAATTCAGGAGATGATGTACAGATAAAGTAGAGATACGTTTTGTAGCCATTCTGATTGGCTTTTTTGATTAGATCAATCTTAGAAGGATGAGACATTACTGTCTCAAAGGTCATTTTCTTCCCTTTGTTTAGTAATACTTGTCTTAAAAATTCGGCAATGAGCGCTGCTTCATAGGACACCTGACTCGGATTATCCACTAGAATGTCATCTTTAACCAGACACATATCAAATGTATATCCTACAGAAATGGCTTTCCTAGTGATGCTATGGTTTTGAACGAAAGAGTCAAAGAATGTAGGATCCATTGAGCCTAAATTGTAATTGGAGAGGTCAAATTTGCCTGATGAACTAACTTCCTTTTCTATGTCATCGGCATTGATATAGAATCCTACGTCAAAGCTTGATTTGATTAGATCAATGATGGTGGTTTTACCGGATCCATTTGGGCCTCCGAAAACCCTCAATCTACGATTTTTAATATAAGGTGAGCTTGGCATCTTGATCTATCGTTACAGGTGTATTTTCCAGTCTCCCTATAACTTCAATCCTACCATCTGGATGTTCTCTGACTATTTCAGGACCTTTAGCATATGTGATATACAACCCTGCTGCTTTTGCAGACGCAATACCATTCCTAACTCCTCTAACAACTACTTTCACAAGCTGATCGTGATGTTTAGGAGTTTCCTCGATGTAACTAAGTGTCTTTGTTCTAGCAGGTTTGGACATATCGTAAATATAACAGTGAATGACTACTATAATGTTCACTATCCTTACATTTTTGGATTTGATTCTCCGGAATGAATAAAAATTTCACGACAACAGTAACCCTTTACCTATTGGTATAATTACCCCTAGACTCTACTTTTTTTATTTTTGAAAATCTCAAGAAGTTGAGATTGTAATTTTGAAATACAAAAGAATTGTAAATCCTGCTTCTATGACTTCTAGGTGAGAAAATTCCAAGACTATGGCAGTTGCTCCAATTAGATAGTAGGGTATACCTTCCTTCACCAAGACATTGTCAATGATATCAAAGACCTCCTTGAAGTAGGGTATAGCAAGATCTTTATAGGTTTGGTTCAATGTGCTCATTCCATATCATTTCTGCAGTTTCCCTGCATCGCTTATTGTTTTTCAATTTTAGATCTGCATAAACCAAAAGAGGAGGAACTGTACGACGCTGATTTTCCTGATTCATCCCCCAAAACATTTCATATAGTTCGAGATCACCCTTTTCATCAGGTCGCAAGCGATACCTTTTCATGAAATCGGTTCGGTTTTTCTTTGTAAATAGGATGTATTCTTCAGGACGCAAGTAATTCGTGAGTATATCGCCTGCAGGCTCTCCACCCCAGGCCTCCTCAAATTCATTTAAGTCAAATTCCTGCCAGGCTATTGGCAACTGAAATTTCCCCATGAGAAGGTGGGGCTTCAGCGTAATCTCATATTCTGTAATCCATCGATCAATTAGTTCTGTCTTCCTTTCCCAAGTAAAGTTTTTTCTATCACGCTGAAGTAGATACCCAGTCTCCTTCAATCCATTAATCACTAATGGAATATTGCCTAATGCAACACCTGTTTCTTCTGCTATTAATCGTTGAGGACGATTTACATTGTCTTTGTTGAGCAAGAAGTAAAATAGGACCTTGAGTCCTGTTTTGGTAAAAGCCCGGTTTCCCGTTTCTTTCTTAGTCTCTATTTTTTGGTTAGTATCAATCCATAGCAAGAGTCTTTCTTTTCTAATAAAAACATTACCGTTAGTTTCGAGGTATGGGAATTGCAGCTCGCGTAGCTCCACCTTTACTTTGGGAAATATGCGCTCTGCTATCAGAAGCACATTGTTGAATTGATTCCGATACTTGAGTAGTTGAGCTATCTGGTGTGGACGTACCTCTCGTTTGACCTCTACAAAATAATGTAGGTTCTGATTGTTGATTATGAAATCAATTTCACCATCAATAGGTCCTCTTTCAGTCCACCTTCCAACTATTCCGGTTTCCCTTTCGAGACTCTCTAAAGCCAGATGTACAATTTCCTGTTCCATTATGTTCACAAATATAACGTGTTCATGTTACGTGAACAAGTGGATAATATGAACGATAGATAGCTAACAAAGAATCTCTTTCTTCCCTTTTAGCTTTTATCCGAGCTGTCGAATATGTGTTTGAGCATAAGCTTAAAGGGGAAAAATGATTTTAAGTGTAATCATCAATAGACACTAATAGACGCATTCGCACATGACCCATTACACAACCAAACACAAAAAAGCCTCCAAAACATAGTTTTAGAGGCTTTCAGTACCTGAGGCAGCACCGGGCCAACGCTTGGTCGAACCGGCACTCCTTGCATCTTAAATTATTCTAAATGAAGAAAGCCATCTCTTCGAGATGGCTTTCCAAAGTACCTGAGGCCGGAATCGAACCGGCACTCCTTGCGGAACACGAGTTTGAGTCGTGCGCGTCTACCAGTTCCGCCACTCAGGCAATTTTGGTTCGTTTAGCACACTCTGCTGTCAAACGGATGGCAAAAGTATTTAATTAATCGATAATACAACAAAAAAAGGATGCCAAAATTGGCATCCTTTTATTTTGAGTAATGAAATGGTTTCTTAGAAATCAAAAGCCTGACTCTTGATCAACTGATCGTCGTGGTAAAGAAGGAAAGTAACCTTCTGAGATTTAAGCTTTTGCAGATTGTACTTCTTGTGAACCTGCTTGGTATCAGTAATACCTTCCTGGTATACCACGTCCTGATTATCATCAAGAATATAAAGCGTCACGTCTTTTCCCTGAGCATTTGAACCCACGAATGACACTGAGTTGTCCTGAACCTGATTGAAGTCAAAGTTGAATCCTTTCAAGCTTCCCAGCTCAAATTCTTCTTTGAACACATAACCCTGAGATTTCACTTCTAATTCGTAAGCTCCCTTAGGCAGGTAAGACAAGTCATACTTCTTTACGAATTCTGATGACTTCAAAGTCTCTGTATAAACAATCTGTTGATCTTCATTTTTGATCTGTACAGAAACTTTCTCCTCAGTAGGAGCATAGAACATTACTCTGTACATTTTCTCTTCCTCCGCAATAATCTTACAGACAGTAGCCATGTAAGCAGAATCTACGGCATTAGCAGTTGTAGCACCAAAAACTATTAATAGTGCCAGTAGGTGTTGGATAGAATGTTTCATAATTGTATTCATCTTTTGTTATGAATTATGATACAAAGGTGGGGGCAAACTGATCACTTTCGCAAGCATCTAATGTTTTTATTAGATGAATTAATGATTAAATGGGAATTATTTACATCTCATCCAATGAAAACGTTGTACGATTGAAAATCTCTAGAATACAGGGGTGCAAGGCAGGAGATTATTGAATTATTTATACTATTGTTATGATAATTCCAATAATCACAATAAAAATGGGCTCTAATTCTGTTTTTAAACACTTGGGCTAAATAAAATCACTTAATCTTTAGATAATTGAATAATTACCTAACCGGATAGTAGATTTCAGTCAACCATTGAGATGTATCGCCTTGAGATTCAGGGTCAGTTATATAGCTTTCCCATCCCCCGCCAGTAATGGAATAATTATAGTAGCTGGCAAATTTCTCTACTTCTTCATACGCATTGGGAATACCTGCATAACTTCCGTAATAGTGTCCAACGAGCACCAATGTAGAATCCTGATAAGACATCTGTATCCTATCTGAAAAAATGGTGTCCTGCTGTGCAACAGGAATTCCACAAACAAACTTTACGTTAAAGTTGCCGGATTTGGTGATCATGGATAGTGGTTTCCCTTTGGGTTCTATATCGTTCTGATTCATATAGCTCTCCAATTCACCAAAGTTGATTGCCATTTTCGTTTCCAATAAACTAGGCTCATTTAATGTAGAGTCTTCCAATCCCAGGTAATAGTAGCCATTTACTCTACCTGGCTCGATTCGCATACTAAAATTGGGTAATCCTTCCACTCGAGCTTTTAGCAACTCAAGTCCTTTCTCATAGTCACCTCCAAGAAATCCATCAATACCCAGCATGAAGATTTTAGAAAAGCCCTCTACTCCCTCTTCATCGTACGTCCATATGACTTCCGTTTCTTTCTCAGAAATACTGTTGAGCAAGAAAGAAGCCGTTGGATCACTCTCGTAACCATCGAAGCGCATCTCCCAAACCACGCGTTTATCTTTCTCTGTAAGCAGGATCTCCATAGACCCATTGCCCAAATCGGGCGTTTCGCTAGACCAGGAGAACATTGCTCCGGGACCAAACTCAGGTCCTGAGTAGGTATAAGTAGCCGCAGGATCTTTGACAGCCCACGGAGACCATTTCTTAAAATTTCTATAGGTGATTAATTCCTGGTATACCTTGTAAGCCGGCGCATTTATTACCACCTTTCGCTCCATATGGGTTTTACTGGGCAAACCATAGATTAACCCCAAAACACCTACTACCAGAATAATTAAAATGAATGCAATAATCTTTATTGCCCGCATGGTTGGAAACTCGTTATTCTTTGATCAATATAGCAGAAAAAAAACTAATTTATAATGATATATGCCGGCTTATGGTCTCGCCTAATGGCCCACAATATAGACCTTATCATTCTTTTACCGGGTTATTATGTCATCAGTTTCTTCATCTCTTCTAATCCTCTGCTGTTTGCACTATGCCTTGTGCTTTCACTTACATATGAGGTGTTGCTCATATCCTTTAAGGGTGGCACGCTTGGGAAACGTATGCTGAAACTAAAAGTTGTTAACAAAGAAGGAAATCAACTGACACTACAGCATTCGCTACTTCGCAGTGTGAGCAAACTTCTGGGAGCGGGCACTTTTTTTATTGGCTTTGCGATTATCGAATTGAATCAGCAAAAAAAATCTCTTCATGACATGCTATCCCGTACTTTTGTGATAATTTCGAGCGATAATTGATTTTCCCTTGATCCGAATGGGTCAGTAGTTAAGAAAGTCGTATATTTCCTCAGTAATCAAGACATATTAAAATGGCACAAGAGTCTGGCTTAAAAAAGTTTGAAAATTTCTTCGAAGGATTCATGTTCTGGAGTAGATGGGTACAAGCCCCTCTTTACACAGGACTAATATTTGGATCGTTTTTATATCTGGTAAAGTTCTTTCAGGAACTCTATCACACCTGGGAACAAACGACCATTTTGGGTGAAACAGACATGATGCTCCGTATCCTTGGGCTTGTGGATATCTCCATGGTTATGAACCTTGTGGTAATGGTTACGATTGGTGGTTACTCCATATTCACTAGCAGAATCGATGTAGACAGCCATGAAGACAAGCCGCTTTGGTTAGAAGATCTGGATGCTGGTCAGTTGAAAATTAAATTGGCTACATCACTTGCCTCTATCTCTGGTGTGCAGTTATTGAAAACATTCATTGACTACCGGGAAGCTGAGCAGAAAGCAGGTTCTGAGGGAATTATCATTGAGATTGTCATTCACATGGTATTCATTATCTCTGCGTTACTTCTGGCTCAAACTGAAAAAATCACCCATAGTTACAAACACGGTCATGCAGCCGCATTGAAGTTTGCTGACGGTGACGAAGAGAAAGAAGAAAGCCATTAATAGATAATTATAGGATAACACAACCCTTCCTGCTCCTGTAGGAAGGGTTTTTTATTGCCATGCAAATAATAGACTTAAGTCAGGAAATATACCAAGGCATGCCGATGCACCACACCCAGCCTGAGGTAAAGGTGACAGTTCATGTCACTCATGAAGAGTGGAATGGTGAAGCTCCTGCCAAATGGCGAACTCCTGCCGTCAATTTCTTACAACTTAGTGAACATACGGGAACTCATGTGGATGCGATATCGCATATGGGTAAAGAGTTTTCCAACGTCACAATTGATCGAATGCCGCTCTCCACCTTCATCACCAGAGGTGTATGCCTGGATCTTTCGCATAAAAAACCTGGAGAAATCATTACTAAGAAAGATTTGGTGCAGGCCTCTCAACTAACTAAAGTCGAAAAAGGCGATACCGTCTTAATATATACCGATCACTATAGAAAACACTTCCAGACAGAGAACTGGCCAAACCATCCAGGGCTGGATGAGGAAGCGACCATTTGGCTTGGTGTTCAAAAAGCTGCTGCTTTCGGGGTAGAGTCTATGGCGCCTGGCGTAAAAGGAATTACGAACAAAGCAGTGCACAGAATCTGTGGTGAGCTAAGTTTCACTCATTATGAAAATCTCGTGAATCTTCATCAGCTTGTTGGTAGAGGCCCTTTTCAGTTTATAGGCTTACCCTTAAAAATAAAAGGTGGAACAGGTTCTCCTGTTCGCGCCGTTGCTATCTTTAATTAAAACCGATCATGGATTACAAGAAGTACTTTATCATTGCTGCAGAACCTGAAGAAGTCTATGCTGCGCTCACTTTCAAGCCAACCATCGAACTCTGGACAGGATCACCTGCCATTTTTGAAAAGGAACCAGGTACGGAGTTCTCGCTTTGGGATGACAGCATCGTTGGCAAAAACATCGCTTTTGAGGATGGTAAGGAAATCAAACAGGAATGGTTCTTTGGAGAAAATCATACAGCTCCAGTCACTTTGAAGCTACATCCACATAAAAAAGGAACTTCCCTGGAGGTAAATCAGACCAACATACCAGAGGAAGCATTTAATGACATCACCCATGGCTGGGAAAATATTTACATGGCCTCTCTCATAGAATTTTACTCAGAATAAGTAGACATACTCACACAGTTTGTCATCCACTCAGACAATCATATTCCAGCTCATGAAGTTTCTTTAGGTCTTATGTCCTGAATGCACTTTCTTTGCTCATTAACGTACAAAATACGATTAATGAAAACGCAAATACTTCTTTCCCTTCTCAGTTTTTTCTTCTACCAGCTTACTTTTGCTCAAGCCAGCGAAGAACCACTTCGAATCAAAGCACAAATTGATTGTCGTGGCTGTGATGATAGTTTCATGCGTCAGAACATTGAATTTTTGGATCATGTGCGGGATCAGGATCTGGCCGAAATCTATGTATTGGTCAACACGTCAGGCAATCCCTCATCAATCATCTATGACATTGAGTATTTGGGAAAAGGTCGTTTTGAAGGAATAAACAACAAATTTACTGCTGATTTTTCCAGAACACTGACAGGTAATGAAATCCGACAAGAGCTACTTAATACCTTGAGAAAAGGGTTTGTTCCTTACCTATTGCATACCGATTTATCTGAAAGCATGGATGTGGTGATGAATGAAGTAGCAGAGACCACCACCAATAAGATCGAAGATCCGTGGAACAATTGGATTTTCTCGGTCAGAGGAAATATGAACATGGAGAATCAAGATACACGGGAAGAGTTCAATTACAATGTTGGTTTTGAGGGAGACAAAGTAACAGAGCACTGGAGAGTAAGACTGGATGGAAACTACAACCGCAACATTCTTAAAATAAGAGAATCTGACAACAGCTCCTTTACCAGCATTCGCGATCGTAAGTTTATCGGCGGCAGCATAGTCAAAAGCCTCGGCAACCATTGGTCTGCAGGTGTCTTCAGCAATGTCTCTTCAAACACGGTAGATAATTTCAAATTGCGGACTGCAGTAGCTCCAGCTATTGAGTACTCCATTTATGACTATCAGGAGGTTTTGACACGTGAGATCACCTTCGCCTATCAGGTTGGCTACAACCATCAGGACTATTTAGAAACGACCATTTTTGACAAAATGGAAGAGTCGTTTTACAACCAGTCATTGTCTATGAACCTAAGGTATCGAAAAAACTGGGGTAGTGTTTTTTCGAGCATCAGAGCTTCTCATTTCCTCAACGATCCTGACAAAAACAGACTCTCCATCAACAATTATGCTTCCGTAAGACTTTTCAAAGGCTTTTCGGTACGAGTTAATGCGGACTTTCAGGTGATCAAAGATCAAATCAATCTACCAAAAGGTGAAGCTTCTCTGGAAGACATCATACTTCAGCAAAGGGCATTGGCCACTACAAGCAAACTCAACCTCGGACTGGGCATGAGTTATACCTTCGGGTCCATTTTCAATAATGTATTGAATACGAGACTTTAGAAACGGGCACAATCTCATCCGACAAGTTCTTCTTCCAATTCTTCCAGGGATTTTCCTTTGGTCTCGGGCATCAGAAAATGGGTATAAAGCAACTGCAAAACCATAAAGCATCCAAAGAACACAAAGGCCACCCATGGGGCAAATGCATTGATCAATACCGCCCCAAATAGTGTGATGACTGCAGCAAATACCCAATGCGTGCCACTCCCCCACGCTTGTCCGTATGCACGAACTCGATTCGGAAAAATCTCCGAAATGAAGATCCAGATAACAGAACCTTGCCCTATAGCATGAGATGCGATGAACATCAAAATAAAGATTAATTTAAACAGAGCACTCGACTCCACATAGAAACCATATGCCACCATAAACAGGCTGATGATGTAACCTAACGAACCGATGTACATCAACTGTTTCCTTCCTGCTTTGTCAATGAGGACCATACCTAAAAAAGTGAATATCAGATTGACAATACCAATAGATATGGAGCTAAGTAGCGAATCGGAGGAACCAAACCCAGCCTTCTGCAAAATCTCAGGAGCGTAGTAGAGAATGAAATTGATGCCCGAAAGTTGGTTAAAAAAGGCAATCAAAAATGCCAGCATCAGCGACCTTTTGTACTTAGCAGAAAAGACAGAAGAAACATCCCCTTTTGTCCGCTGATGATCCTCTTTAATGGTTTGAACCATTGCCATGGCTTCTTCTTTTGATTTGGTTAGTTGCTGAAGGACCTTGTCTGCTTCCTCATGGTTATTTTGGTGGATAATCAACCAACGAGGACTTCTTGGTACGCCGAAAACCATTACAGTATATGCAAGAGCAGGTACTGCCTCAATACCCAGCATCAAACGCCAATCATTATCTCCCCCAACCCCTTCTAGTAAGAAATTGGAAATGAATGCAATCAAAATTCCAAAGACAATGTTGAACTGATACATAATCCCTAACCGACCTCTGTTGTTGGCGGGTGAAATCTCAGAAATGTATGTTGGCGCAGCAATGGACGAAACACCCACTCCCAGACCCCCTAAAAATCTAAAGAACGAAAATGAATAAGGGTCTGGAGCAAAGGCGGACCCAACAGCTGAAATAAAGTAAAACACCCCTATCCAAATCAGCGTGGTTTTTCGTCCGAATTTATCTGTTGGAATCCCTGCAAACAGCGCCCCAACAACCGTTCCCCAAAGTGCCATGGACATGATGAATGTTCCATGAAACCATTCTGACGTTTTCCATAACTCTTTGATGGGAAGGTTCGCCCCCGAAATCACCACCGTATCGAATCCAAAAAGGAAGCCCGCCAGAGAAGCTGTTATTGAGGCAATAATTAGTTTTTTATTCATCTTTGGTTAATTAGTGTCAATTAAATCTAAACAGATTATTACACTCGAATAGCTTTAGCGCAGAATGAACCCTAAAAATGACTACCATGAAAGAAATCCGATTCCGCTGCTGGATAGACATCAACGATGAAAAATTCTTCGGACCGGGACCCATGCAACTACTGCTACTGGTGGAACAGGAAGGCTCCATCGCCAAAGCCGCAAAAACGATGGGCATGTCTTATAAGAAAGCCTGGGACCTCATCAATACGCTAAACTCAAAAGGAAGTCAACCGTATGTCATTTCTCAAAAAGGTGGTCAGAAAGGGGGAGGTGCTGAATTAACAGCACATGCGAAAACCGTCATTCAGTCGTATCAGCATCTTCTCGATAAACTCGAATCACTTGTCAAGGATGAAGATAGAATTCTCAACCTTCTTTAATCTTTCAGACAAGAGCTTTCTTAACCATTAGATATTGCATAACTTTCGATATATATTCCTTTACATATCGAAAAATGCGAGGAAACAAGAAAAAGGTTTACCTGGATTACAATTCCACCACACCCATAGATAAGCGAGTTTTGGAGGAGATGCTTCCTTTCTTTACCGAAAAATTTGGAAATGCCTCCAGCATTAGTCATGCATATGGATGGGATGCAGAAGAGGGTGTGGAGTTGGCCAGAGATCGGGTAGCCAAGCTAATCAACGCAAAGAGCAATGAAATCTATTTCACCTCTGGTGGCACAGAATCCATCAACCTCGCATTGCTTGGAATCTGCAAAGCAAACGAATCAAAAGGAAATCACCTTATCACCTGCCAAACAGAACACAAAGCCGTATTGGATACCTGTGAACAGTTAATTCAAAATGGAACAGATATTACCTACTTACCTGTTAGCAAATCAGGCAATATCGATCTGCAACAACTTCAAGAAAGCATCACCAAACAGACCATAGCAGTTTGTCTAATGCATGCCAATAATGAAATTGGAACGATTCATCCATTAGCAAAAATCTCGAAAATCACTCGGGAAAGCAATGTTCTCCTTGTAACTGATGCCTCACAGTCTGCAGGAAAAATACCCTTGGATGTGGATGCTTATGGTGTTGATATAGCCATTTTATCGGCACATAAAATGTATGGCCCTAAAGGTGTTGGCGCTTTGTATGTCCGCAGTGGGGTTCAACTAACTCCTATGCACTATGGAGGCGGCCAGGAGCGAAAATTAAGGCCCGGCACCTTGAATACTCCTGGAATTGTTGGGTTTGGAAAAGCTGCCGAACTATGCCATATGGAAATGCAAAAGGACGCTGATCGATTGCAAAAACTTATCGAACTCATCGAGTACGAATTTGCTGAAGAGCCCGGCATTCACATCAATGGTGAAAACGGTCAACGTCTTCCACACGTGACCAATTTAACTTTTGAGAACATTGATGGCAGCAGACTGATTAGAACACTTAAAAATTTAGCCGTTTCCCAAAGCTCGGCATGTAGCTCCAATACCCTGAAACCCTCTCACGTACTCACTGCCATTGGTCATGATCCTTTACTGGCTTTGTCTTCCTTAAGAATAGGAATAGGCAGATTTACGACTAAAAATGAAGTAAGATTGGCTATAGGAGACATTATGAATGCCGTGGACCAACTTAAACTCACCGCGCCATGAGGGAACTCGAGGCAATTATAGCAGCTCATGACCAATGCAAACTCCATCAGACCGATTGCATCTTAGCTACCGTAGTTCATGTGGCAGGTTCCTCCTACCGGAAAGCAGGAGCTCGGATGCTGATTGATGAAACAGGAATGATGACGGGTGCGATCAGCGGAGGTTGCCTGGAAGGTGATGCGTTACGTAAAGCGCTTCATGCCTTGCATTTGGGGAGGAATAAGCTCGTTACTTACGATACCAGCGATGAAAACGATGCGATCATTGGAGCACAATTGGGGTGCAATGGTGTGATTCAGGTACTTTTTGAGCCAATAGACTACCAAAAGGAAAATAATCCCATTGAACTATTAAGGACGCTTGCCTCCTCGAAACAACCCATGGTAGCCGTATCCTTATTCGACTTGGATAGGTCCAAAGAGCAAACAGGAACAGTCTTCACGTTTCATAAAAACGACTTTGAGTCAACTTACCACCCTAAAGACATTTTAACAACCGAAATGGCGGAGGAGATACAGATGGTATTTGAGCTGCAACACGATCATTTCAGCCAGTATCTTTTCAATAACCAGGTGCAAAGTGCATTTCTGGAATACTCTAGTCCGCCTGTCAACCTCGTTTTGGTTGGTGCCGGTAATGATGCGCAAATCCTATCCAGAATGGCCGATGAGCTTGGTTGGAATGTTTTTGTTACCGACGGTCGGCCAACTCACGCGAGCGAATCCCGCTTCGTTAGTTCATGTCAGGTGATCGTTTCAGAGCCAGAGCGCATCCTCCAGGAAGTACCCATTAGCAAACAATCTGTATTTGTCTTAATCAGTCATAATTACCAATACGATCTGGCTGTCCTTAAAGCGATTTACGACAAAGAGGAAATTCCATATATCGGTATCCTGGGTCCTCGCAAAAAGTACCTTCGGATGCTCGATGATTTGAAAGCAGAAGGCATTGAAATCTCATCGGATCAATCGAATCGCATCTATGCTCCAGTTGGTCTGAATCTGAACGCTGAGACTCCTGCTGAAATATCCCTGGCCATATTATCAGAAATACAGATGGTTCTCACCCAAAGTACCGGGCAATCTCTTCGAGATAAAAAGGGACCAATACACGAGAAGCCGACTACTGAATTTAAACCGGTAATCTCATGAGGGACTACTCAGATGTAGGGGTAGCCATACTGGCAGCAGGAAGTTCTAGCCGCTTGGGTAGGCCAAAACAACTCGTGGAGCTTGAAGAAAAGACCTTACTTCAACATACAATCGATCAACTATCAAAGGTTCCTTTACGAACTAAATGGCTTATCCTTGGAGCAAACGCATTGGAGATTGTACCTTTGACAAATCTCGGCGACTTTATACCCATAGTCAATGAGCACTGGCAGGAAGGAATTGCCAGTAGCATCAAAGCCGCCACCCAGGAAGCAACATCAAATCCGGAAATAAATCATTTGTTGGTATTGGTTTCGGATCAACCATTTTTATCGACCGAGTTGATCGAAAACCTACTTCTTAAACACTCCAAAGATCGGGAAATAACGGCTAGCGCCTATGCTGATCAGGTCGGGGTACCGGCTATTTTCTCCAGGAAATACTTTGGAGATCTGCTGGAACTAGAAGGGGATAAAGGAGCCAAACGCATCATTCAAAAACACCTTTCAAAGACGGCATTGATCTCGTTTAGAAATGGGGAAATAGATATTGATACAGAAGAAGATATAGACAAACTCAAGCAGCAGGAAAATGAAAGTTACGGTTAAGTATTTTGGAGCAATAGCGGAGCAGGCTGGTCTCCATGAGGAAGCCATCGAGTTGTCAGAAATCGGCACCAGCTTAGGTGATTTGAAAACACATTGCATTCAAAAGTACCAGCTGGATGATGACGCATTACAAATCGCTATCAACCAACAAATAGGAACGGTCAATACGCTCAATGATGGAGACGAAATTGCTTTCCTTCCTCCTTTTGCGGGTGGTTAATTCATGACACCAACAGACAAACGATATCGCAGACAGATCCAATTACCTGAGGTAGGAACACAAGGGCAGGAAAAACTTCGTTCGGCCAAAGTACTCATCGTAGGAATGGGTGGTTTGGGGTGCCCTGCAGCGCAGTACCTCACCGCTGCTGGAGTAGGTACTCTGGGTCTGATGGATCATGACAGAGTAGATGAAACCAACCTACATCGTCAAATACTTTATGGAAATTCTGATGTGGGCATGTGGAAAGTTGAAGCAGCTAAAAAAGCATTAAATCGACTTAACCCAGAGACACATTTCATCTGCTACAAGGAAGGATTGTCTCTGGACAATGCTTTGGACAGTATTAAACAGTACGATTTGGTTGTTGATGGGACGGATAACTTTCAAACGAAATACCTTATCAATGATGCCTGTATAAAAACAGGAAAGCCATGGGTTTATGCGTCGATATATAAGTACGAGGGTCAACTTTCTGTTTTTAATTATCAGAATGGCCCCTCCTACAGGTGTCTTTTCCCAAAAGCCCCTCGAAAGGATATTAGCTGCCAAGCTACTGGTGTAATCGGTGTATTATCGGGGATTTTGGGCACTTATCAGGCAACTGAAGCACTCAAGGTGATTCTTGGTATCGGAAATGCATTGAGCGGAAAGCTCAAAATCATCCATACACTCACCATGCAAGAGCAGCTTATTTCGTTCAATAGAAATGATCTGATTATTCAAGAAACCAAAGACAATCCGCTAAAACTGGAAGCACTCAAATGCGAATTGCGCGATAGCGAGAACACCTATCTGGACGTAAGAGAATCCCATGAACAACCGAAACCGTCCAACTCCACCATCAACATCCCTTTGAGTGAGTTAATGGAACGTTATGCTGAGGTACCAAAGGAGCCCAATGTTCATGTGTTTTGCCAATCGGGAATTCGAAGTAAACAAGCCATCGCATTTTTAAAAGATCATGGCTATGAGAACTTAATCAATGTAGAAGGAGGAATAGAAACACTATTAAAATGAGTGAGAAAAAGAAACCAAAAAAGGTATTTGTATCGGGTTCGATAAGTCCTGAGAAAATAGCCACATCCATCGCCAACCATCAGGTAAAAACCAATATTGGGGCACACAGCATCTTCCTGGGTCAAGTACGAGCTGATGAAATTGATGGAAAAACTGTTACAGCCATCGATTACTCTGCTTATGAAGAAATGGCTGAGCAGAAATTTTATGAAATCAGGGAAGCGGCTTTTGATCAATTTGATCTGACTTGTATGCACATATATCACAGTTTGGGTGAAGTAAAATCAGGAGAGATTTGTCTGTTCATTTTCACTTCATCGGCACACCGAAAAGAAGCCATCGAAGCTTGCAATTTTTTGGTTGAAGAGATAAAGGCGAAAGTGCCGATTTTCGGCAAAGAATTGTTTGAAGACGAAACGCATCAGTGGAAAGTGAATCGGTGAGTCAGTGATCGGTAGTTCAGTGATCAGTTAGTCAATAAATATGGGATACGTTAATAGTTTTAGGGATTTAGATGTTTACAAGCTTTCTAGACAGCTGTCTCAGGAAATATTTGTCGTAACAAAATCATTTCCAAGAGAGGAAATCTATTCACTCACAGATCAAATAAGAAGATCTTCAAGACCTGTTGGGGCTCAAATTGCAGAAGCCTGGACAAAAAGGAGATATGAAAAGCATTTTATCAGTAAACTAACAGATGCAGATGGAGAGCAACAAGCAACTCAACACTGGTTGGAAACTGCTTTTGATTGTGATTACTTAAATAAAGAACAAATGAATGAACTTCTTGATAAATATCAGGCTCTGGGTAAAATGATAGGATCAATGATTAACAAATCATCTGCATTCTGTAGAAAAGACTGAACCGATTTACTGAATACCAAAGCACTGAATACTGAACAATGGTAGACATTACACATAAAAGCAATACGCTTAGAGAAGCAACGGCTCAGGCCATCGTGAAGACGAGCAGCCAGCATACGATTGACATGATCCAAAGCAACCAAATTCCGAAAGGCAATGTGTTTGAAATGGCTAAAGCCGCCGGGTTACTTGGTGTCAAGAAAACACCTGACCTATTGCCCGACTGCCACCCGCTTCCGATCGAGTATACGGGTATCGAGTATGAGATAGCGGGGTTGGACATCCTTATCAAAATGACTGTAAAAACGATCTATAAAACGGGCGTAGAAGTAGAAGCCATGCATGGTGCCAGTATTGTTGCATTAACCATGTACGACATGCTGAAGCCTGTGGACAAAGGGGTGGAAATCAGCACCATTAAGTTGCTCAAAAAGAAAGGTGGAAAATCCTCCTATGGCGCCAAAGGACAAGGACTTACTGCCAATGTAGTCGTTTGTTCTGACACCATTTCCAAAGGCGAAAAGGAGGATCGGGCTGGAAAAATTATCGTCTCAAAGCTGGAGGAGTACGGCCTTACAACCAACTACAGCATTATTCCTGATGAACCTAAGCAAATTAAAGAGCTGGTCATTGACCAACTAGATGATCTGCTCATTTTCACAGGTGGTACCGGTGCCGGTCCAAGAGACAATACTCCAGATACGATTCGCCCATTGTTGGATACCATGCTTCAGGGTGTTGAAGAACAAATGCGACGATACGGTCAGGAGCGAATGCCTTATGCCATGCTTTCCAGATCAGTAGCTGGCATCAGGAAAGGAAAAGTGGTATTGGCGCTTCCTGGCTCATCGAATGGAGCCAGAGAATGCATGGATTCCATATTCCCGCACCTGCTTCACGTATTTCATGTTTTGAAAGGTAAAAGACACGACTAATGAGCTCACAGATAGTTGATCGATTTGGACGACCTCACTCCTACCTGAGGATTTCTCTCACGGATAGGTGCAATCTGCGCTGTTTCTATTGCATGCCTGAGGATGGAATAGAGTTGATGGAAAAGCCAAGTATCATGACATTGGAAGAGATCATTGGAATCGCCAAATCGTTCAATGATTTGGGTGTAGATACCATACGACTCACTGGTGGAGAGCCCCTCATTCGCAAGAACTTTGAATACCTTATTCAGGAGTTAGCAAACCTTGGCGTCACACTCAAGCTGACCACCAATGGCATCCTTCTGGATCGTTTTTTAGATCTCTTCGATTCCATAGGATTGAGAAAAATCAACATCAGCCTGGACACTTTGGATAAGGCTAAATCAGTATTCATTACCAAACGCGATTACTATGATCGCATCATGAATAATATTCAATCTGCTTCAGACAGGAATTTTCACATCAAGCTGAATGTCGTATTGATTAAAGGAGTGAATGAAGCTGAAATCAATGATTTCATCGCGCTCACAAAAGATCAAAACATCGACATTAAGTTCATTGAATTTATGCCTTTCAAAGGCAATAAATGGGACTGGAGCAAAGGCGTCAGTCAAGAAGAAATACGGTCCACGGTTGGTCAAAAGTTTGGCGAGGTGCTACCCCTTGACAACCCAAAACACAGCACTTCTGTTAACTTTAAAGTAGCAGGACATCAAGGTACATTTGGAATTGTAAGCACCATTACCAATCCATTCTGTTCGGATTGTAACCGAATTCGCCTTACGGCAGATGGTAAGATGAAAAACTGCCTGTTTGCCAACTCAGAAACTGATTTACTCACCTCCTTTAGAGCAGGAAATGATATTCGTGACTTGATTCTAAATAGCATCCAATCCAAAAAATACTCCAGGGATGGGATGGAGCTGAAGATGGATTCAGACCATTATGAAAACAACCGTTCGATGACCTCAATTGGTGGCTAATGATCTCAATAGAAAACGCACTTCAAAAAATCACTCAGCAACAAGTCGGGCTTCGAAAAAAAGAAGTGAGCCTTGAAAACAGTATTGGTTACTGGCTGGCAGATACCATTCGAGCCCCGTTTGATTTACCTGCTTTTGACAATTCAGCGATGGATGGCTATGCGGTTTGTGGTCTGCAAGAAACTTACGAAATCATCGGTGAAGTAGCTGCAGGAGATACCGGGAATAAGACACTTGTGGAAGGTAAAGCCATACGCATATTTACCGGAGGTAAGGTTCCTGAAAACACTTCAGCAGTGGTCATGCAGGAGAAAACTGAAGTTGACGGAAACACATTAAAAGTGCTGATGGAACTGAAAGCCAACCAAAATGTACGACCAAAAGGCGGAGAATTGTCTAACGGTCAGGAAGTCTTTCAACAAGGGCAGCACATCACAGCGGCAACAGTTGGCCTGATCGGTTCATTGGGGTTTGATCAGGTTAGCGTGTTTAAGAAACCTTCTATACGATTGATTTCTACTGGAAATGAGCTCGTGCCTCCCGGAAAGCCTCTTTCTAGCGGACAGATTTACGAATCCAACAGTTATGCCATTGTTTCGGCATTGAAAAAGTATGACTTTGAATGTGCTGAAAAACAACAAATAAAAGACAATTACAACCAAATAAAAGAAGGTATAGCCGATTACCTCGCCAAGTCAGATGTACTATTACTCTCAGGAGGAATTTCCGTGGGTGACTATGATTATGTCAAGGAAGCTCTTGAAGAAAATGGCGTAGAGGAAGTGTTTTACAAAATTGCGCAGAAGCCCGGAAAGCCACTTTACTTTGGACGAAAAGGACACAAGTTTGTCTTTGCGCTACCGGGCAATCCGGCCTCTTCTCTTACCTGTTTTTACATCTATGTGCTGCCTCTGCTTCAGCAGATGAGTGGAGCAAACGCCGCTGGTCTTCCACGAATTAAGACACCACTGACTCATTCCTTTGAGCTCAAAGGAGATCGGCCAGCATTTCTAAAAGCCAGGCTCGAAGCAAGTGAGGTTTCCATATTAGATGGTCAGAGTTCGTCCATGATTCATTCCATGGCTCTAGCCAATGCGTTGGTGCTTTTGGAGCCGGGGATCTATAACGAATCTGATAACGTGACATGTATCATTTTATAGCCTTGACTTTTAACAGGTATCAGATCTAAATAGCATGAAGACACCATCCTTGAAACATTCGGCAAATCCTGGAGAAAGACTTCTCCTTTCGTCGAAGAAACAGCTTTAAAAGACATCAGTTTTAATTATGCCTCTGGAATACCTGCCAATCGTCTTCTTTTTTATCGCATTGTTCTACAGTTCTGTGGGCTTTGGAGGTGGATCCAGCTATTTGGCAATACTGAGTCTGTTCTTCGCTGATTTCTATGAAATCCGATCTACCGCACTCATTCTTAATATTTGTGTGGTGAGCATTGGAACGTTCGTGTTTATTAAAAACAAGGTATTCAATTTCAAGTTGTTTTGGCCATTCCTCATTTCCAGCATTCCTTTAGCATATTTCGGAGCTCAACTCAGGTTGTCTCAAACCTTGTTCTTTTTGATTCTAGGTTCTGCCTTAATGCTTTCAGGTGGCTTTCTCTTACTACGCTATATTAGAACCACGGCACAAAACCGAGAGTTTAGCCTTATCAATAAGTTTGGTCTTGGCGGGGCTATTGGATTTCTTGCTGGTGTTTCTGGAATCGGTGGTGGCATCTTCCTCTCTCCTACATTGAACTTACTCAACTGGACCAACACCAGAACAGTAGCTGCGCTTGCGTCGCTATTTATCCTCGTGAACTCTATTGCCGGGCTGATTGGACTGACGATTGCTGGGACATTCCAGCTCAATGGAAGTTTGATTGTTCAATTGGTTATCGCTGTTATGCTCGGAGGGAGTCTCGGTTCTTACCTTTCGAACAAGCGTTTCAATCTCAGATTCTTAGGCGTTCTTACAGCCATTTTAGTGACTTATGTGGGATTGAGGCTTTTGTTGATGCATGGTTTTGGGATAAGGATTTAGATTAGCTTAATTTCATCTCTAACATTAATC
This sequence comes from Marinoscillum sp., assembly GCA_024305105.1. Taxonomy (GTDB): domain Bacteria; phylum Bacteroidota; class Bacteroidia; order Cytophagales; family Cyclobacteriaceae; genus Marinoscillum. Next base: position 60,420 of record JAMWZA010000003.1, on the reverse strand, counting down.
TCTCCCCCTTTTATCACCTTAGCTGTAATCCCACCATGTCCACGCATGGCGTTGTAGCCACCAGGTCCCAAATTCTCTTCCATCCTGGAACAAGGATGACAATAGCCCGTTCCTTCCAGAATCACCTCCCCAATTTTAAATTGAACATTGCGCAAAGCAAATAAATTAATGCCTTGCACTACTAGATTTCTTCTCGTAAGGTCTGGACCTACTTCTTTACCCAGAAATGAAGAAACTGCGTCAAGATGCTCCTGCTGAATTAAGGTAACCTGACGCTTCTTGCTTTTAGCAGCATAATGATCACCAACTAATCCGGCCTCTTCAGAGATTTCAACGGATTGCACACTCTGTAGTGCTTTTTTCCGCTCTGGACGAACACCTATCCAGAGCAATTTGCCCGTTTGTGGTAAGTTTTGAATGAGTTCATTTATGGGCTTATCTACTTCTTCCATGGTGCTTAATGAGTGAACGATATTCCTTTAAGAAATAGAAAAACCTACCCTTATCCTAATCAATTTTAGAAATTCGTTTCTGCCATTTCCAGGCAGATGCCATCATGTCGCCCAATCCAAGCTTCGCACTCCATCCAAGCTCTTTGTTGGCGAAGGAAGTATCTGCATAGATTTTCTCAACATCGCCAGGTCTGCGATCAGTCAACTTGTAATTCAACTGAACTCCTGATACTTCTTCGAATTTTTTCACCGTTTCCAGAACAGTACAACCATTTCCAGTACCCAGATTAAAAAACTCAAATGAAGACTTTTGCTTCGTATCAAGCAATCGTTCCAGAGCGATTACATGGGCATCTGCCAAATCCACTACATGGATGTAATCCCTCATGGCCGTACCATCATGAGTATCGTAATCACTACCGAAAATACTGAGCTGCTCACGTTCGCCTGCTGCAGTTTGCGTAATGAAAGGCACCAGGTTATTCGGCACACCTTTGGGTAATTCACCAATTAGTGCCGACTCATGTGCACCCACTGGATTAAAGTAACGAAGTGCTATCGCCTGGATTTGGTCGATGGCATTGGTGGTATCTCTCAAGATTTCTTCACCCACCTGTTTGGTATTCCCATAAGGAGATTCGGCTGGCTTGAAAGGTGTCTGTTCGGTCACTGGAAGTTTATCTGGCTGACCATAAACCGTACAAGATGAAGAGAAAACCATATTAGAGATACTATGCTGCTCCATCTGATACAGCAAATTGATCAGCGAATCCAGATTGTTTCTGTAGTACTTCAGTGGATTCTGAACGGACTCTCCCACCGCCTTACTGGCCGCAAAGTGAATTATCGCCTGAATGTCCTTATGCTCAGTAAAAAGCTCAGCAACTTTAACCGAATCACACAAATCAAATTGATAAAAAAGCGGTTGCTTACCGGTGATCTCTTTGATCGCGTCCAGTACACTCTCTTCAGAGTTCGATAAATCATCAACGATGACCACCTCGTAGTTTTGTTCCAACAACTTAACCACCGTATGCGAGCCAATATAACCGGTACCACCTGTAACTAATATTTTCATGTCTTTGATTTTAGGATCTATACAAAACTAAGTGTACCGACTGTGATGTCCTGAAGATTTAGCTGAATTGTTCTCAACCTGGGTTTTGGGTTGGGTTACCACAGATTTTTGGGATAGGCTCCATCAGCTGTCAACTCCTTCAGTTTGGTTTCTACTACTGCTTTATCTTCAGCATAAGTCACTCCAAACCACTGATCTTCTGACATTCCCACTGGTACGTCTGCATGATTTCTGCGAATCTCGTCTAAAACGGAAGGGATATAAAATTCAGACTTCAGTTCAGCTCCCTGGTGTTCCAGAAAAGCTGCAAACATGGAATCCATCAGTTTAAAAGCTGCTGGAGTAAATCCCATCAAATTCATTGAAACGATTTCTTTACCCGTAAGGTCATGATTTTCATCATTCTCTACATAATAAGCCCCACCACCTGGTTTTGAGAATATATGTGTTCGCTCGACAATTCGTTCCAAATGCCCCTCGTTAATCGTACAAATTCCACGAGAAACCCGACCATGATCCGAAAGGGTTTTTTCCAGAACAAACCCAACCATACACGCAGCTATGCTCTGTTCATCTAGATTGAGCAATTGATTTAAAATAAGCTGCAGCGAATTTTGGCCATAAAAATCATCTGCATTCACAATAGCAAATGGACCTTCCACTGCATCTTTGGCAACCATTACAGCATGACCGGTACCCCATGGTTTTTCTCTGCCTTCTGGCACGGACCATCCCTCAGGAAGGGCACCCAGCTCCTGATAGACATAAGCCACTTCAATTTTTCCAGCTAGCTTCTCATCAAATGATTTTTGAAACTGCTCGGCAAAACTCTTTCTGATAACAAAAACGACTTTTTTAAACCCTACGCGAATTGCGTCATACAAGGTGTAGTCCGTAATCGTTTCACCATTAGGACCAAAACCATCCACTTGTTTTAATCCACCATATCTACTCCCCATCCCTGCAGCGAGCACTACCAACGTAGGTTTTTTGCTACTCATTTGATCGTCGTTTAATTAGACCGCATTTTAACAAAAAATTTCAATTCTTCCTCAACAGAATCAGTTTTGAAAGCAAAAAGCCCCGATCTCAAAATTGAGACACGGGGCTTCATAGAAAATCACAATTTGATAGCTACAATAGAATGATAAATAAGGGGTGGCCCGCCAAAGCCACCCCAGAGCATTTCGCTTAATTAGAAATGCTACGCCCAATCTTTAATAGTTTAATGAGGTCAATGGACCGATTGACAATGCGCCAACCGACTGACTTCACCTCCACTTATGCGTACTTTTTTTAGATTTAGCTGTTATTCTATGAATACAAATCTATAACCTGATAATACAATTTATCATGACGTTACCGCCAAATACATGCACATTTCCGACATGCACAAATCCGTCATTAAGGAAATAACAAAAACCCGACATTTTCTGGCCTAACACCTAAGTTTTGGCTTGACAAGTCAGGATTTTCTTTTGCCCTACCTGCGCCTTAGGTTCACAAAAAGGGTTGACTCTATGAGCCAACCCTACGACATCCCGCAACAAGATATCGTCCCAGATATTATTGCTTTTAGTTTACTTGAAAAGTCCTGGAAATGTTAAAGCCAAAATGAATTTCGCCATCGAAAAAATCATTTGATGTCTCCGATATAAACCCCTTTGGAACCATGGAAGTCGCGTTGGTAAACTGTAGCTGGAAAACGTGCCCTCCCGTTTCAATATCAAACCCGATAGCCAATGCATTTTTAGTCAGGTCATTAAGCGATTGATACTGATGATAATATTCCATACAAATGGCTACCCGTGGATTAAGCTTGATTCGTCCACCCATTCCCAGAGCGAAAACATCATTGTTACTATCTTCAGGACGAATGACATTTCGATGCACCCACGATGGCATTAATTGTAAAGAGATTACGCTATTGACTTTGCTAGCGATCAGCAACTGATGCGTATATGCTGATCTGTCAACGATATTTAAATCATATTCAGGCTCTTTCAATGTTCTGATAGCCATGGAGCTAAACCATGTCACAGAAATCGGAATTGATCCATTCCCAGTGGATTGTCTTAACAATCGATACTTCACAAAGCCATCGTATGTTTTCTCAAAAGAATTACGACCTAGTCCAAAATAAAACCTATCTGTAAGCGCATATTCAAGACCGATGCGAATGCTGGCATTGTCCAGACCAAAAAGTTCATAGATACCACCATCTGCTGTTCCGAACCTGTGGGCAATGATGAAATCCATTACACCCTTTTTTCTCGTCTCTATGGAATGTCCATTGATCAAACGTGTTCCCTTAAAGGTAGCTTCTACATATTCCTTATGTTCGGATTGTTCCGCTTCCAAAGCAGCAAGCAAATCATCCTGAGCAATCAGCGATCTACCTGCCAGAGATAGAAAACATAAAAGAATTAAGTGTTTCGTCATTCTAGTCTTTCTTAAAGTTAAATGATGCCTTCACCTCCACCACTTCAGCTATATTTTTGATGACCAGTTTGGGAATGTCTACATCAAAATCATCAACTGCAATGTCAAACTGCGTATTAGCCAGTAATCGGTCGGCAGAGCGCTCAAATCGCACAATGGTCTCCAGTGTCTTCTTGACTCCATGTATTTCGATTAGTCCTTCCACAACCACCTCAAATGATCCCGATTTTGAAAAATCTAAGTTGGAAAAGTCTTTAATTTTCCCACTGAATTGAGCCTTGGGATACTTGTCTGACTCCAGATAGTTTTCATTGAAATGTTCTTCCATCAAACTGTTATCAAAATGAAACCCTTTGATAGACATGGATACAGCCAAGGTTCCTTTATCCAGATCAATGGCTCCTAGCAAAGTTTCATTCACTGCTTCAATATCTTCTAATGGTGCTTCAGAGTAAAATGATGCCTTCCCTGCCCGGTCAATTAACGGCTGAGCAATGAGCAGCTGTGCTTGAAAAAGCATTGTGATTAGTGTAAAAAATAGCTTATTCATATTATTCTATGTTATAGTTAGTTAGGACTATTAATTATCTCTAGCTCCATCTTCTACCCAGCAGGCAATAAGGTCTATCTCACTTTGTGAAAGCGACGAACCCTGAGGCATTGATTTATTTCCAGTTCTTGTTTTAATGCGATCAGCCTTGGACTGAATAGAAGCAAACGTGGTGAGGTTTGGTGATATGCTCCCGTTGTGGCAGCCAGACACTGCACAATTGTTCTCAATAATTGCTTTGACAGAAGCGGCATAACTAACTCCGGATAAGACCTGTACTGTTTCTGTAACTTCGCACCCCAGCTGATCTGACACACTAACTTCGTGAGTCCCTTTAGACAAATTACTGAAAAGGCTTTCTGATTGTGGTTCTCCACTGTTTAATCGATAAGCATAAGGCTCTGCGCCTCCCGAAACTGCAATGCTTACCTGACCATTGTCTGTTCCGCATCCGGCATTGGTCACTGTAACTTCATCCAAGTTGACTCCATCCAAATTCTCAATACTTACTTGAGTCTCACCTGAACATCCATTTTGATCAGTGGCAGTCACTACATAATTGCCGGCAACCATGTCCTCAAATACTCCAGTAGTATTTTCGTTAGCGTTGGTTGAAAAGCTGTAAGGTCCTTCACCCCCTATAGCAGTGACGGTGAAACCTCCAGAAGAAGTACTACATCCAGTATCTGTCGTTTCGCTAATGGTCAATAATATGGGATTGCTATTACAGTCGACAATCGGTTCTAATTGTTCAGAGGTACAAGCTATCACGCCACTAAGCGCTATGACCCAAACATGTTTAAAGTGAGTTTTCATCATGGTTTTAAGAATTATAGAATTGAGCTCTTCGGGTGACGCCAATTCCTTGTATCATTATTAAAACACAAAGGTATTGTGGTAAACACCTAACTTACAGGCACATTTCCGGCAAAAGCAAGTAGATTTCCGACATTCATCTGGGTAAGGAGGTGATCAATAAAAAAGAGTGAGTCTGCAGGTCACCCAGAAGTACATTTCACCTAAGTAAGAATGGAAAAACCCAATATCTAACGGTTAAATCGAACATTAACACTGCGAAGTAGAAATGATTATCTCGGATTTTATAGCAACAAAGTTATGCCTCTGGTCTTTGACTTACTTTAACAAAACCGGCCATGGCTATAACATATCCGACATGCTGGCTTAGTTAGCCGAAAAGTCCGAAGGACTCAATCCAAATTCCTTTTTGAAGCATTTTGAAAAGTAGGAAGGATTGGAAAAACCTGTTTGAAAGGATACTTCAGCAATAGTACCTTTTTGCAGATGAATCAGTTCCTTGGCTCGGTGCAGCCTCACGGATGTAATTAACTGATTGGGTGATTTATTGGTGACTGCTTTTAGCTTTCGCTGGAGTTGACGCTCACTTATACCAACTTCTCTGCACAGCATTTCTACACCAAACTGTTCATTGCTCAAATGAGCATCAATGCACTGTAAGACGTTTTCTACGAATGAATCATTCTTTGGCAACTGACTTCTATCAAAAGTCGCAGAATTGTTTTCCTGATGTAAATGATCGGTAACGCTAAATAGTTGGAGTGGCTCACCAGAACCTGATTCAAAAATAGACTTAAACTCTTTAATGCTTAGTCCTGCGCCGGATAGCAAGTGTTTAACAGTTTGCGTAATCAATATCTGATCTGTTTGAGCATATTTTAAAATTGTTTCTACAAACCCTTGAGTGTATCCAGTAATAAAGTGAGCTTCATTAACTGCAGCTTCCTTTATGTGTATCCCAGCTGCTAATTTGGCATTAACATTTTGAATCCCCTCCACCATATCAATCGCACAATGCACCGCTTTACTCGGTCCTTCAAATGTAGCAATGAAAGACTGGCCTCTGAATTGAACGATGTTGCCTCGGTACTGCTTCACCAGTCTGCTTACAAAATCACGATGATTCCTGACATACTCCTGATTGCCATCGATCCTGGCCGCCAAAATAGTGAATAACTTCTCCTCGTAGACTTTAACCGGCTTCTCGTCTTTGATGAATGGAATCATTTCATCCAGAACCTCCTGCGTGTTCCCCACCCAAAAGAGGTGATCATTCCCTTCAAACTCGACAAATTTAGCTCCTTTGATTCGGTTAGCAATAAACCTTCCTTCCTCTATTTTTACATCGATATCATCTCTTCGTTGCAGCATCAATGTAGGAACCTGAATGGTATTTAAAATATCGATGATATCAACCTGCGTATTCATTTTAGTAAGTACTAAGGCTGCACTAGGACTTGCTCCTGAGCGGAAATAGCTCGATAGCCAATTCATGAATTCCTGATTTCCAGCCTTAGACGGTGCCAAAGACTCCAGATCCATGTCTCCACTTCCCCAGCTAGTCTCAATCATCTCGTAGACTTTCTGACGTTCCTCATCCGTTGGGGCCCAGGGATAATCGCTAGAATAACGTCTCTTCGCAAAAACGCCAAATGTTATGAGCGAAATCACCCGATTGGGATAGGTAGCAGCAAAAAGTGCTGATACAGAGCCACCTTCCGAATGTCCAAATAAGACGGCTTTGGAAGAATTTACAGCATCCATAACAGCCCGCAAATCATCCATACGCTCTTCCAGAGTAGATAACTCTACAACCCGATCGGACAGGCCGGTACCTCGTTTATCAAATAGTATCACTCTGGTATACTTTGACAGCTCGGTCAAAAAATTCACCAGATCAGGACAGTCCCACATCAAGTCAATATTGGATACCCAGCCAGGAATGTATACTAAATCTGTAGGCCCTGAACCGAATACCTGATAGGCAATGTTTATACGTCCGCTTTTGGTGTATTGAGTAGCTGGCTTCATTTAAAAATCTGACGGAGAGAAGGCAAATGTAAATGAATTAAAATGAATTAGATATCGACTTCATGTAATCTGAGTACCAGTATTGGTAAGAATTTAATCCATGTTTAACTCATGAAAAAGATAGTTTGTAGAAGCAATTCGGAACGTCCGAATCGACAAACAAAACCTATCTTAATAATGATGAAAATGATGAAACACCTCAAAAAATGGGGCTCACTATGCCTTACTCTTCTAATGCTATTAAGCGTGCATTCGAAAGTAGCTGGACAATTTGCAAAAGGAGCTGACATCAGCTGGCTCAGTGAAATGGAAGCTTCTGGATACCAGTGGTATAACGACAATGGCAGCCAACAAGACCTCTTTCAAATTCTGAAAGATCACGGCATGAACGCCATCCGTTTGAGAGCCTGGGTAAATCCATCTGGTGGCTGGTCGGACACCAATGACATGCTCTATCTGGCTGGTCGCGCATCAAATGCTGGCATGGACATCATGCTCACGATTCACTATAGCGATTCCTGGGCTGACCCCGGTCAACAAAACAAACCCTCAGCATGGTCTGGCTACTCTACCCAAGAATTATATACCGCTGTTTATAATTACACACATGACATCATCAGTACCATGCAATCCAATGGTGTAACACCGAAATGGGTTCAAGTCGGAAATGAGACAAATAATGGCATGCTGTGGGAAAATGGGCGAGCGACCACTAGCATGCAAACCTATGCCTGGCTAGTCAACTCCGGACACAACGCAGTTAAAGACGTCAATAGTAATATCCAGACTATTGTCCACCTGGCAAATGGGAATGATAATGGATTGTACCAATGGAACATTGGAGGAATTATTTCCGAAGGAGCCAACTTCGACATTATTGGAATGTCTCTTTATCCGGAACCCTCCACCTGGCAAGGCCTGGCCAATGACTGCCTTGCGAACATGCAAGACATGAAATCCAGGTATGGAAAAGAAGTGATGATCTGTGAAATCGGCATGAGACAAGATGAACCAGAAACCACCAGAGATTTCATAGCAGATATGATAGCAAAGACCCGATCGGTAAATGGACTTGGAGTTTTCTATTGGGAACCACAGGTCTATGATGGCTGGAAAGGCTATGGAAAAGGAGCATGGCAAGAAAATGGTCAACCGTCAGTGGCAATGGATGCTTTTCTCGAAAATGGATCTGTAAGTGCTCAATATGTGCAGTTCAGAAACAGAGGTACAAGCCTCTATCTCGATGGAATGGGAAGAACGACCAACGGAGATGCTGCAGGTCAATGGTCTAACACCTCTCATCCCAATTCTCAATGGGAGTTGGTCAGTCAGGGTAGTAATTATTACCAACTACAAAATGTAGGAACTGGACTGCTTCTCGACGGTATGGGAAATTCCAACAACGGCGCTGATGTGGGACAATGGAGTAATACTACCAGTTACAATTCCCACTGGGAGCTTCTACAATTCAGCGGAAATTTTTATCAACTCAGAAACAGAAGCACTGGTCTCTTCCTCGATGGAATGGGCAGAACAGCCAATGGTGATGACTGTGGACAATGGGCCAACACAACTCACGTAAATTCTCAGTGGGAAATGATAAATCTCTCTGGAAACCGGCAAGCAGTAACCGACAAGCAAGAATTGGATATGAACCAGATGATGGTTTACCCTAATCCTGTTCAAAATGAACTTCAAATAAATCTTGGAAATTTGGAGACTGGCTCTTTGAAGATTATGGATCCAGCAGGAAGGGTACTGATTACAGCAACAGTATCATCCCAGGAAGTCATTTCACTACAGCAACTTAAATCAGGACTCTACCTCATTGAATTAAGTACTGATGAAGACACATTAAAAACACGATTGATCAAGGAATAGGTACCAAAAAAAATGGCGATCTCTACAGATCGCCATTTTTATTTCATGTTCTATGATCTACACCGATTACTCCAATCTCATGCTCTCAATAGCAACTTCAAATGCTTGGTCCTTTTGTTGATCGGTCATTCCCGGCCCTATAGAGATCTGTAGGGTTTCAACGTTATTTATATCAAAAGCAGTGATACCACTTCCTTCAAAATGATAAGGAAGAAATGTTGGGTAAGGTCGAGGTAACGTCACCATCCGAACAGGCTTCAGGTCCTTCAAAAGGATACAGTAATCGTCCTTTGTGCCTAAATCAACCACACTACCATAGGCACTTCCGTCTTTCATAATTAATGCTACCTGAACCGGAACACTCCCTTCTTTGAGGTTTCTACCCACTAGTGTTAATTGTTTCAATTCATCAATCTTTCTTCCTTCTAATCGCTTAGCAAAATGATAACGGAGAGAGTAGTCGTAAACTGGATTAGCTGCTGGGTTTTCTGAATCAATTGTAACCAGTTCATCAACCTTTAATACCAGCTCTCCTTTTCCAGGATTTGATAAAGGAGCCAAATAAGAACCAGGCCGCCATACTCTAGAAACTTCTTCATTATCTGTAAATGCATTGTACAAGTAAACCGGACTATCCTCACCTACAACTGAAACTGTATAAGGATCTGCATCAAAGTCCCAATCCGAAGGAACAGCCGCTATTGCTTCTGGAAAAATCAACTCATCAACCTGAATAAAATACCTTAAAAAGCTTTTTTTAATCAATCTAGATGGAACAGTGGTCTCATAGGTAAACCCATGTTTTTTCACCATATCTATTTCCACAGGCCTCCATCCATCATAGGTTAGTAAACTCACCTTATTCGGTAAACTTGATTCCACTACCTCAGCAGAAACCGTTAAAGATTGATTGGCTGTGACAAACTCTGGTGGTTCATGAAGTACATAAGACTTGTCAATAGTAGGCTCAATTCCAGCAAACTCATTCAGACGGATATTTGCCCATTTCTGATCTATTGATCCCTTTAACTTTGTACCTTTTTTAACAAGTAAATAGGTGCCTGGACGAACAGAAAAGCCACTTTCATCAACTTTATCCTTCCAACTGTTTCCATCATCAATAGGTTGTACACTATAGTTTGATCCAAGTGATGGTAGACTCAAATCTATTTTTCTAGTTTCCCACACAATCTCCGTCAACCTTCGATTCAGGCTATTCTTACCAAATGGGTCTTTGATCCAAACCGCATCTGGAAGGACTTCCAGACGCCAAACGCCAGTTTGGATCTCATCGAGAAAATAAGCTCCGGTTCCATCATACTTAACAATCGGTGAGTTTCCCCAACCGGCTATGTGCTTCAGCTTCTCAATGTCTTTAGGTATCTCACGGGTATGGTTCGTATGAATAAATTTCTCTGATGAGTTCAACACCGCCAAATCCTCTTCATAGCTCACTTTGAAATTACCAAATTCGGCATTGGTTGGATAGCTACCAAAATCTTTGTAAACCGGCACTTGATGAAATACTTCACCTGCAATTTTCAACGCCAGCGCCTTCTGTGGAGTATACACCAGATTCATATAATGTGTGTTGTACTCGGTATTGGCATAAGCCAGGTACGTAGGATCGTAAGCAAAATGAGTAGCCCACTGAATCCCGGCTGTACGAAAACTCCTGGCCATCGCGGGATAGATATAGGACCGTCCCACGTCAGCAGCATCAAACTCATAAACGACTTTGACCCCTTCCTGAAATGACTCATTATTTGAAAAAGGAATATCGTATCGATCTACGTTTGGTAAAAAGTTTCCTTTAAGTTCCTCTCCAGCTCCAAGACCTGTTGGGTACCACTGAAATGTTCCTCCATCTATTCCTCCTTTGAAATAAGCATCCACTAAATGCACCCCATGACTGATATTATACAAAATGGGTTTTGTGCTTCCTGTACTTTTCATTGACTCAACCATTTTCTTCACGTAACGGGTGACCGAATCTGGATCCTGGGCGTAGTGATGTGGTTCATTACTCACTTCAAATGCAACTACCTTGGGATCATCCTTATACGCTTGTCCAGTGTAAGGATTCACATGATTAAGAAACTGGACTAGGTAATTGGCCTGTGCTTTAATGGCCTCTTCATTGATAAGACAACCGTCTTTGCCATACTTATGAGCAAAGCCTGGTGTCCAGGTATCGCGCTCAGGCCAGCCATTTCCCCAAAAGGCAATGGGCGTAAGCAACATGTTCATTCCACGTTTTTGCATTTCGGAGACCATGTAATCAAACAGATCTAAATGTTCATTTTCCAACAGGTTACCCAAAGTATCACTTATCTGTGTGTCCCAAACATGCACGCGGTATGCATCAAACCCCAATCGAGCAAAATGATAAATATCCTGATCAATTGCTCCTTTAGGGTCTACTCCCAGTTTTTTTGATGACCTGTATGCATGAGCAAATGGAACCGTGTAGTTCACACCAAAACCTTGAATCTCCTTTCCAGAGGAACTCCAACGCATGATTCCTGTATCATCTATGGAAACTTTCTCTTGTGCATTGGATATAGCAATCCCAGGCCCCACTATGAGGAGTATCGCAATGATTATTACTTTTCTCATTATCGTTTACCTAAAAGTATCTTCTTGTTATTCGTTATCTGAATTGTGATTTCGGCTGGCTCGAGTCCCGGAGAAATTGCCCTTACCTTCGCAAATCCTGTTGTTTCTCCGGATTGCAATATCAGTTGACATTTCCCATTGAACAAAGACCGCCGTGATTCTTTGTCACTTTCATGAGTGCTCGGGTCACCGTTACCCACACCAATAATTTCAATGTCCCCTTCAACCTCAAAGTATATTGGATTATTCGCAGTTGGCACCTCACGACCGTTTCGATCGACTACTACGGCATTGACTACTGTTGCATCCATTCCATCTGCTTTCATTGATTTCCGATCTGGAACCAGTTGAATGCTTGCCGGAGAACTAGTGGTGAATGTTGACGTTTCGAATGTTCTACCATCTTTGGAAGCGACAGCTTTTATTTCGCCAGGTTGATAAACTACTTGCCATTTCAAATGACTGTTACGCTTCATTTTTTTAGATCCCAGGCTTTTCTCATTTAGAAATAGCTCCACTTGATCCGCATTGCTATTTACCCAAACATCGATATTTGCTCCTTCTTTCCCTTCCCAGTTCCAGTGAGGAGATATATGCAATACGTCTTTATCTGCCCACCACGACTGGTAGTAATAGTATAGATTCTTTGGAAACCCACAGACATCCATTACTCCAAAATGTGAATTCACATTGGGCCAGGTAAAAGGCGTAGGCTCACCTCGGTAATCAAAACCTGTCCAGATAAATCCACCGAGTAGCCAGTCATTATCTGCAGCGATAGGCCACCACTCTTCCGCTAGCGACGCCCACCAGGGATGACTCAGATCCTGATCAGGCAGATACCCTTTCAAACTATCTACAGTATAAATACCACGAGTCGTCACAGTACTGCCCATCTCAGTTCCTATTATTGGCTGGTTGGGATGATCCTTGTGATATGGCACCATTCCATATTCACGGTAGTTAAATCCTCTAACAGGGATTACTGGATTAATCCCTTTATAGACATTGGCCATATCTGCGGCATAGGTGCTGGTTCTGGTTGGATCCAGCTCTCTTTGCTTTGCCAGCATCGTCAGTGCCAGTCTTTTACCAACGCTGTTTTGCTGAATCCATCCCTCTTCATTTCCAATACACCACATGAAAACAGAGGGATGATTTCGGTCACGTTTGATCAACTGCTCAAACTGGCTCATGTGTTCCGGACTGGTATTGAGCAAGCGCGTTTCGTCCATCACCAGCATCCCAAGGCTATCACATGCTTCCAGCAGTTCTGGTGTTGGCGGATTATGGCTAGCTCGGTAAGCATTACTACCCATTTCTTTGAGTAACTTAATTCGGTAATATTGTAGGTAATCTGGCAGTGCACTGCCTACTCCAGCGTGATCCTGATGATTGTTAGTCCCCTTTATTTTTATGGGTTTTCCATTGAGAAGAACTCCGAGTTTAGGATCAATTTCGATGGTACGAACACCAAATTTTTCAATCTGATGATCAATCTCAACACCACCAGATTTCAGTACCGTTTTTACCCGATACAAATAGGGATTCTCTAAATCCCACATATTTGGTATGTCTAATATTAACGAAAAGATGTTCTTGGTTTTTCCATTGAGTGGTAATTCAATCGGTTGCTTTTCTGATCTTGTGAGTTCTTTTCCATCTCTATCTAGCAATATGGCATACACCTGGCCAGAAGCAACTTTCAATGACTCATTGACAACCTCTGTCTCCACAAATACTTCAGCCTGTCTACCATCGACTTCTGTATAGACAAAAATCCCGCCATCATTATTGAAATGAAGATTATGAAACTTTTCCAACCATACGTGTCGGTAAATCCCTGCGCCCTCATAAAACCACCCTTCGTACTGGGTGGCATCTACACGTACTACCATGTTATTGGGCTCCCCAAAAGTGATGTAATCTGTAATGTCATAGGTCACGCCCATGTAGCCACTTTCATTAGTACCCAGGTAATATCCGTTTAGCCAGACGCTGGCGTCCCGGAAAACTCCGTCAAAAGTGATGGCATACCGTGCTCCTGAGTCAGCTTCATCGAATGAGAGTTGTTTTCTGTACCAACCTACACTCGTTTCGGGAAACAAACCACCTACCGGCTTATAGCCATGAGACTGCACATCGAAATTATCGACTTCTACAAACGGCAACTCTACAGCCCAGTCATGAGGCAAATCCAGGGTTCTCCATGTGGAGTCAACAAAGTCTTTACTCATGGGTGTATTTTCCGTCTTGCCAGACTTGGAAAAAATATTCGCCACCTTGTAATTAAAATCCTTGTCTGGATCAGCGGCATGCCCCAGAGCAAACTTCCAGTCTTTGTCTATGTTTATTCGCTCCCTCAACGACTGCTGGGCATAAATCCCGGTAGCAGTCATTGAAAGTAGTATGAAGAAGTATAAAATTCGTTTGTTAATCATTGGTCGTGTAATCATATGTCATGAAGTCAATACTGCTCTGTGTATTTCCTTCAAAATCAAAAAATGCGCTATTCTCCCAACTGGACCCAGTTCCCCACTGATCCCTCATCTCTGAGGTAATCCAAGCTGGCTCCCAGTAAACTACTCCTGAAGCTCCGGCATTTTTTAGCGCCTGGGTTAAATCCACCATGAAGTTGGTTTGTCCCTCCACAGTGTAGGGATACCCAGATACAGGCGTTTCACCACCAAACAGATTGTTGTAATTATCTGCACCATCTGTGGTCCATGGATAAGCCGTTTCTAATAGGATAATCTCTTTACCAAAACGCTCGCTAAATCCGCTTATACGATCTTCTAATTGATGAAATTGGACACCTGTATGCCATAACGGATAATAGGAGATTCCAATAAAATCGAATTCTGTGGTCTGCTTCAGCATTTCTTCAAACCACCACTCTACATTCACAGGGTCCGCCACATGAAAAGCAATTTTTGTGTCAACTGTCGAAGTTTCAGCTACTTCATTCACTGCTCTGATTGCCGCTTTCACTACTATTCCCATGTTATTCCAACCGGACTCACAAACATCCATTTCTGGAAAATCGGTATTCCCTCCGGATCGCATCATTCCGCAATTGGTCTCATTTCCGATTTGTACCATTTCTGGCATGAGGTCCTTGTCGTTGAGGTAGCTCAACACTGCATAGGTGTAGTTATAAACTGAGTCTGCCAACACATCTATATCCGTAATCTCCTCCCAGGCCTCTGGTACAAATTGCTTCCCGGGATCTGCCCAGTCATCCGAATAGTGAAAATCCAATAGTACATCCATTCCCTGTTCCTTAGACAGGTGTATTGATTTTTCTACATCCAGCAGGTCATTATACAACTGTGTACCATTTTCATATACTTCCCGAGTCCATACGGGATTGTGCCAAAGTCTGAATCTCGCCAGGTTGGCTCCATGTTCAGCAAAAATCTGATAGGGTGAAGCTTGCTCCCCATCATCAAAGTAAACTCCACCATGATCCAATATCTGATTGACATAAGAGAGATCCGCTCCAAAGTAAAACTTCTCTACGGTTACTACTTCATCATCGTCTGGTTCGGGATCAACACCTCTCCGACCTTCATCCGTAGTACAACCGATTAACCAAAGCAATGATAAAAAGAGCGAGGTTAGCATAAATTTATGAGTCATCCGTTAATGTAAATTAGAAGACCCGAGGGTATTTCGAGTCTTCGTGAAATCAATCTTATTCTACTACAATCGTCTTGTTTTTAAAATCCACCGTCACTTTGAGGCTTCCATCTGCGCCATTGAAGGTGATGTTGTCATCACCGTCTCCAGTGGCTACAATATCTCCAGTGAGGCCTCCGGTAAAGTAACCTGCACCATATGCATCTGTCCAATTATCGACTTCCTCGAAAAAGCGGAAAGTAGACCCATTGGTAAATGTGACAGCTGTAGCTTCAAACACTCCACTTCCCATGTCCGTAAATGTTGGGGAATTGGCAAAACTCCAGCCCTGATCATCTCCCACCATGTAGAGCGATGCGGGAAATGCTGAATACGGCTCTACTGAAATGGTTCTTTCGCTAAAAGACACGGTGATCGTGTAAGTTCCAGCCGTTGCGTTGAAGACAAAATTAGCATCTGCATCTCCAACTGCTCCCAAGTCATCATCTATAGTGCCATCAGCAAAGAAATCATACCCATAGGCATCGGACCAGTTATCTACCTCCTCAAAGAAACGGAATGTAGCACCATTGGTAAAATCAGCAGTAGCTTCAAACGAGCCGCCTCCTAAATCAGTGAATGTTGGGGAATTGGCAAAGCTCCAGCCCTGATCATCTCCCACCAGGTAAAGTGCAGATGGATAAGCTGCTGCTACCTCTGCTGTGATAATCAAATCGTCCAAATCTACTGTGACCAAATACTCAGCTGTTTCTCCTGTAAAAATGAAGTTGTCATCACCATCTCCAGCCGAAGTGAACATCTCTGGGACACTGCCATCAGCAAAATAACTTCCACCATACTGTGTAGCATTCCAATCAGCCTTCTCAAACAGTCTAAAGTATCCATCCTTTTGAAGTATGGCCGACCCTTCATACATCCCTCCTCCAAGGTAAGTCAATGGTGCTGCTTGCTGCAAATCCCATCCTTGTCCATCACCAACGAGGAATAAAGTAGGCAACTCGCTCTCTTCCAAAGAAATGGTTTTGGTGTTAAGATTGATGGCGATTTTATACACGCCAGACGCACCTTCAAACAGAAAATTGGAATCATCGTCTTCTCCGCTTATTACATTATCTGGCACTGAACCTCCTTCAAAGAAACTCCACCCCCATTGCTCAGCATCCCAGGATGGGGTAGCGAACATTCGAAATTTACCACCTTCCACAAAAGAACCGACAGCCTCATAGGTACCAGGTCCCGTACTACTTAATTCCAGTGCTGCTCCCAGGTCCCAATTCTGTGCATCTCCAACAATGAAAATAGGTGGAAATACAGCCAGGTATGGAGTGACAATTGTTGTTACTACATTGGAATAAATCGGATCTACTCCAGTTCCTACAACAGATCGCACTCTAAATTTTACACTCGCATCAACATCCGGTTCATAGCCCATGCCCAAAAGCGTGTTATTTACTACACCTATTAATGGGGAGGCTGACAGATCTTGTGTCGTTACCAAACTTACGGGAGAAGAAAAGTCCCCATCTGCACTATCCATCTGAAGCGTATAAGTAATCGACGCCTCAAAACCAAAGTCAGGTGCATTCCAGGTAAATTCATGGAACACTTCCGTCCTGCTTTCAAAGGTGAAGGTATAGCTGTCAGAAGGTGATGCCAGTGTATTTGATACAATCTCATCACTCAGCATGACTTTCTCCATATCCTCTTCGCAGGATATTCCAATGATGGATAACACCACCAAGAAGACTGTCGTTCTTATATAATTTAATAGTCTCATATCAATTTCAGGTTAATATCAATATTCAGGGTTTTGTTCTAAGTTGGGATTTGCTCCAATCTCTGCAGAAGGAATTGGGAACAAATCTCGATGTGCAGCAGATGGAGCTCCCTCCTGTACGTTGCCTTTCCATGGCCATAAGTAGTCTCCTCCAGTAAATACACCAAAGCGGATCAAATCAGTTCTTCGGTGTCCTTCCCAAAACAACTCGCGAGCTCTTTCATCTAACAAGAAATCAAGGGTAAGCTGTCCGTCAGTGATGTTACCTGTTGTGCTTCCATACGCGCGTTCTCTCAACGCATTGACATAAGTAAGTGCCTGAACTCTGGATCCTCCAGAGCCACCCCTGACTACAGCTTCGGCATACATCAGATAGGCATCGGCCAGTCGAAACATGGGCCAGTCGGTATCCACCATTACAGGCTGGTCAGAATCAGAAGGTGTGCCATCTAACTTGCGGTTTCTGAATTTGGTGATGGCATATCCATCTGTGAATAATCCTATATCATTGATCTCAAGCGACTGACCCTCTGTCCAGAACAAAGCCCGGCCGTCATTATTCTGATCAAACTTATTGACCAGGGCAGAAGTAGTTCTCAAACCTGCCCAGGCTTCACCAGTTCCCATTAGATCATAAGTAGGCATAGAGCCCCCTATTTGTGCATGTAGCAAATAGACCATACCTCCATATGTCTGAGTATTGATCCCATCATAGGTGATTGGTAGAATCATTTCAGGACTGGTATGATTATCTGCTACAAAGTTGTGCATATAGTCTGAAGACAGGCTGTAAGCCGAATTGTTGATCTTGTCCAACACGGCGATACTCTCGGAATATTTTGGTTCGCCGATATACACCTCTGCATTTAAATAGAGCTTGGCAAGTACCATCCATCCAGCAGCTTTATCAGCTCTGCCATATTCGAACTGTGGATCACCGAGATCGCCTTCTATATCAATTAATTCTGATTCAATGTATGTGAACAAGTCTGCACGCTCAATTTGCTCAGGGAAAAATGCCCCAGGTAAATCGGCTTCATCCACAAAAGACGGATTACCAAACATATCAATCGCATGGTAATAAGCCAATGCTCTCAAGAATCTAGCTTCAGCATGGAACGTACTTATATCAGGATCTTCGTTCCCTTCAGTAGCTCTGATAAATTCATTACACAAGGCAACAGAATACATAATTCTAGAGTACATCGCCCCGATAAAAACATCTGTGGCTGTCCAGGTGTGCCAGTGAAAGTCTTTTATAGTGGCATCGTTCCAGGACAATACCGCTTCATCAGTGGTCAACTCCTGACAGTTCCAGTATTGACGTAAGTAGTTGCCAAATCCTTCATCAATTCCTTCAATATCTGGCTGACCTGCCGGACCTTGCTGTCCGCTCAAAGCAAACGTGGCATAAAGCTTGGCCAGGCCTTTTTTATAATCCTCGGTAGTCTCGTACACATTAGCCGTAGTAATGAGGTTTGGATCTATTGGCTCCACATCCAGATCACCCAAGCAACCGGATATTGAAATAAGCGTGAAGATCATTACGATTTGTATCAAATATTTTTTCATGATTCTTTTCACTTTGAGTTTAGAAATTGAGGTTTAGACCTAAAAGGAAATTTCTCGGTCTTGGATAGATGTTATTATCTATGCCACCATTGACCTCAGGATCTAATCCAGAATAATTTGTTACGATGAAGGCGTTTTGTACTGTAGCGCTTACTCGAGCCTCTACAGGCCCCAGGTTGCTAAATGTATATCCCAGACTGATGTTATCCATTTTAAAGAACGAAGCATTCTCAACGAACATATCCGACCAATACTGTGGGTTGGCAAACCCACGATCCGCTGCTGCCGACGGAATGTTAGAGAAGTAACCAGTGCTTACGTACAACCCCCCAAGCGTAGCTCCGGACTGAATGTTATTGTACACATAGTTATTGAGGCTTAATCTACCTGAAAAGGAAAAGTCAAAATCCTTATAATTCACCCTTGAGTTCACGCCGATTAACATTTCAGGGGCAGGGTTTTGGTAATGGTACTTATTCAATTCATCACTGATCACTTCACCGTTTTCTCCGGTTCTGTTTACATACAAACCTTCAATAGGGGCGCCACTATTTCCATATACTTGCTGGAAAACATAGAAGGAATTGGCTGGGTAACCTACCGTGTGAATCTGGATGTTGTTACCAACGCCACCACTTATACCTCCTACTGCTACACCCTGGTAGTCAGGATCATCGGTTTTGGTCAGTTTAGTAATCTCATTAATGTTTCGAGTAATATTCACTCCAGCATTCCAGGTGAAATCTCGGGTAGAAACCGGTACACCTGAAAGTGTCACCTCAAACCCCTTATTTTCCATGTTACCAACATTTGTAACTAGGAAATTAGAAAAATTGCTACCACCAGCTACTGGAATTCTACTGATTAGATCTTCTGTATTGCGTTGATACACCTCGATAGATCCATAAATTCGCTCCTTGAGAAAACCGAAATCCAGACCAACGTTATAAGTTGTCGTTTCCTCCCATTTGATATTGGCATCATATGGATCTGGGCGTAACGTATTGATGAATTGATCACCAAACTGATAAGATGCTCCTCCAATAGATTCTCTATACACAGGTAATGCCGGATACTGATTGTTGGTTACATCTTGCTGACCAGTTACTCCATATCCCGCTCGTAGTTTTAAGTTTGAGACAAACGTACTATTTGCTAAAAACGACTCTTCACTTAACTTCCACCCGAGAGCCAAGGAAGGGAATACACCCCATTGATTATCGCCAGTGAATCGTGAAGATCCATCATTCCTGACAGTTGCGGTAAGCAAGTACTTGTCTGCTAATACATAATTCAGTCTACCAAAAAATGAGATCAAATAATTCTCATTCTTGAACTCTGAATCCTGTCTTACTTGAGTCTCATCACCATTGCGGTCAAATGTGGACCCTTCTCGGTAGAAGTGTTGCCACGAGTATCCTGTGGTAAATTGGATGTTATGTACTCCAACCTCCTTGTCGTAAGCCAAATAAAAATCCAGTAGTTCTGAAGAATTATTTGCTGTATAATCAATTAGGCGCCCATTTCCTCCCGTATAGTCCCTATAGGTCCAGGTCGCTCCGGGCAGTACATCGTCTATCCCATCGGTGGAGGACTTATCTAATCCTACATTTAAGTTAGCACTCAGATCCTCAAAGAACGGAAGCGTGTAATCCAGCTGCACATTACCGATAAATCGATTGACATCCGCCACGTTATTTCGAAGTTCCAATAGCATGACTGGGTTGCTCACGAAAGTGATTGGAAGACCGTTAGCATCTGTAAAGGCAAAAAAACCACCAAACTCATCATTGCCACTGTAAATAGGCTGAGAAGGATCATAACCTACAGCAGCTCCCACCGCTCCCGGATCGCCAAAATTGGTATTGGCAAACGTCTGCTTGGCATTCAAATTTACCTTTAACGAGTTGTCAAAAAACGATGGGTTTAAGTTTACCGCAAACGAGTGTCGTTTTGTACTGGTGGTTTTCAATATCCCTTGCTGATCAGTATATCCATAAGAAACTCGAAATGGAATATCTGCCACCGCACCGGCAGCATTGATGTTGTGATCATGTGATATTGATGTTCTGAATACCTCTTCCTGCCAATTGGTATTGGCGCTCCCCAGGAGGTCTACTGCATCTTGATTAATTCCACTAAACCCATCATCAAATAGCTGATTCACCAAACCTCTATATTCGTCTCCATTAAGTACATCCACGTACTCGATGGGTTGACTTACAGATACCCGGCCATTATAGTTGAACTTAGGCTTACCACTTTGACCTTTTTTGGTGGTGATGATAATTACACCGTTCGAAGCTCTGGCACCGTAAATGGCAGTTGCAGAAGCATCTTTCAAGACAGTGAAGCTTTCAATATCGTTGGGGTTTATAGTTGCAAGAGGGTTAGATATCCCACTAACATTCGTATTGTCTATTGGGAACCCATCGATAACAATGAGTGGGTCATTATTTGCGCTCAATGACGAGCCTCCACGAACTCTAATGGTTGCTCCGGCTCCCGGTGCTCCACTATTGGAAGTAACCGAAACCCCTGCCACTCTACCGACGAGCAAATCCTGAGGAGAAGATAATACTCCTTTATTAAAGTCTTTGGAACTAACCGTGGCAACCGCCCCTGTCAGATCCTCTTTTTCTACTTCTCCATATCCAATAACCACAATTTCACTCAACTCTGTTAGATCAAGTGTCAGGGTTATATCTATTACGGATTTACTTCCTACCGCTACATCCTGAGTTTGATACCCCACAAATGAATAAGTAAGAATCGCTCCATCTTCTGGAACGGAGATGGAATAATTCCCATCCATGTCTGTAATCGTACCATTAGTAGTACCTTTCTCCAAAATCGTCACTCCTGGTAAGGATGATCCATCATCTGAAGAAACAACCTTTCCTGTAACTTGCCGCTGGGCCCAAAGCCAACTGCAACTAATTATAGAAAGGGTAATCAATAAAGTATACTTTTTCATAAGCCATCATTTGGTAACTGTTGCACTTTTTTGGTTTTACTTGATGGGATAAAACTAGATAAGCGCTATTTGATTTATGGAAAACCATCTTACACAGACTAGCACAAATACTACATAGGCATGAAAAACACTCAATTCAAGCACGAAAAAGAGATTATTATAAGAAGATTCATGATTTAAGGAGTTTTATTTGAAATATTAACTAACAGCTCACCTCACTATGCCAAGAATCGTTCAATTGACTTTTTCCATGATTTCCTTATTCCTTTGGTTTGGAATATCTGGTCAAAGTACAGCAACATTTTTCTCCAACCTTTCCGTCCGGGATGGTCTGCCGTCAAATATTATCGCTTGTATTGAGCAAGATTCGTATGATTTTATTTGGATAGGGACTGGGAGTGGCTTAGCTCGCTATGATGGTTATAAGTTTCAGGTTTATAAGAAAGGTGAATCAGAAAACAGTCTTCCATCCAATGAGCTCAGCACTTTACTCGCAGATCAAGATTTTCTTTGGGTGGGCACCTGGCATGGCTTGTGTAGACTTGACTTAAAAACTTTTGAAGTCACTCGGATTGATCTGGGCGAAGAAGTAGCAGTGCGATCGCTTTATAAATCCGGCAATGATCTCTGGGTGGGCACAGGATCAGGTTTGTTCAAATACAATGTCTCCACTTCTACATTTAACAAATTCACATCAACCAGTCACAACCTCAGCCATAACACCATTCGAGCTATTTATGAAGACAATCAATCCAATCTCTGGGTTGGTACTTATGATGGCCTCAATGTGCTTTGGGAAGACGAAAAATACTTTCAACATATAGAGCTCAAAAGAAATGACAATGAGGGTCCTGACAACCTGTTGGTCCTTGATATTCAACCTACTTCCAATCAACTTTGGGTGGGTACTGAGGTTGGGCTTTACGCTGTTGACTTAGCGAATAGATCGGTCTCTCAAATAAAAGCCAACTTCAGCAATGAGGTGATCAAATGTATCTATCAGGACCAAGAATCCAACTTATGGTTAGGTACTGATTTCGGACTTAATATTTACAATCCTAAGACCAGTGACCTGAAGGTCAAATTTCACAATCCAAAACTCCTATACTCTATAGCAAACAATGTGATCTGGCAGGTTTTTGAAGATCGGGCTGGTGTGATCTGGCTTGTGACTTCCAATGGGCTGAGTAGAATTAATCGAACAGGAAGCTTTTATACCTATCACGAAGTATCGCGGCTATCTGAAGACCAGGTCATTGGAAACCAGGTCAAATCAATCTTGGCTGATGATGAAAACACCCTCTGGTTGGGAACACAGGATGGCGTGATTAAAATGAATCCTGAAACATCTGCTAAAGAGATTTTTGATATAAAAGCCAGAGGTGAACGGCAACTATTACTCAATAATGTGTTTGCACTTGAGAAGGATCATCTCGGCAGGATTTGGATCGGCACTGCTGGTGGTATCAATATTTGGGATAACCAACGCATGCATGAAATCACAGCAGATAAAACCAATGGCTTAGAGTCCAATTACATTGCCCAATTTGTGCAATCCGAAGCAGGTCAAATGTGGCTGAGCGCTTGGGAAGGTGGGCTTTATCAAGTAAACGGAGATTTCGATAATCCTACTGATTTCAAATTTGAAGAAGTCCCTGATGTCACCGGTATCTCAGAAAAAATAGCTCATGGAAAGCAAGAGGTCTGGATGATCGAGTTTGACGAACTCTATCGAATTGATTTAGAAACAAAAAAGAAAGAGCATGTTCCATCTTTCTCTGAAACATCTGGACTACAAATGATTTACAGCTTATACTATGACTCCAATGGTGATGTGTGGGCAGGGACAGTGAATGGACTCCTCCAATACAAACCATCCTCAGATGAAACCACCTTTCACAAGGTAATCACTGGATCAGATGTAATCATTGGCAGCATTATTGAAGATGAAGTCGGCAACATTTGGAGCACGTCAAACACGTCCGTTCATCGTTTATCTCCTCAGGAAGAACTAACAATATTTCCTTTAGACAAAGATCTACCGTTAAAGAGTTTTTACTACGGTTGTGCAACCGCTACACCAGATGGCAAACTGCTATTTGGAGGGGACAATGGGTACATCTCTATTGATCCCAAGAAAGCGCAACCCAATGAGTTTGCTCCAAAAGTGTTCATCACCTCCATTCTAATCAATAACAGCACAGTAGAAGTAGGTTCTAAAAAGGAAGGAGTACCGCTATTAACCAGAGACATTGCCTTCACTGATGCCATAGAACTAGAATATGATCAACGATCCCTGACTCTTGAATTCTCATCACTGCACTACTGGCAGCCCACCATGAACATGTATGCCTATAAATTAGACGGTATCGATTCTGAATGGAAGTATGTCTCCGGGCAAAAGAACTTTGCAGTCTATTCCAACTTGCCTGCAGGAACCTATGAATTTGAAGTCCGCGGTAGCAATAATTACGGTGTCATGTCCACAGATACAGCCTCTTTATCAATTAAAATTCGTCCTCCTTTACTCTTGAGCAGAGCATTCATCATAAGCTACATGATCCTTGCTGCCTTTGTTACATTTTTGGGTCTGCGGTTCTATAGTGCACGTGTAAAACTCAGAAATGAATTAAAAATAACCCGACTTCAAAAAGAGCATGCCGAAGAACTGGAACAGACTAAGGAACAGTTTTTTACCAATATATCACATGAACTAAGAACCCCGATTAGCCTGATACTCCCTCCTATTCATGAGGTACAACAAAAAGGTCAGCTTGACGAACAGAGCATGCGATTAATCTCTCTAGCAGAGAAGAATAGTGTGCGCCTATTAAAGCTTGTTAACCAAATATTGGATTTCAATAAGCTTGAAACGGAGACTTTGCAGTTGCATCTGTCACAGGTCGAAATGGTGAGATACTGTCAAGAAGTATTTGAGCTGTTTAGTGATCAGGCTTACCGTCATCAAATTGACTTTAGGTTCAACACTTCTCTGGAAACCCAATTCATATGGGTAGATGCTGAAAAATTGGAAACAATCCTTTTCAACCTACTCTCAAACGCTCTTAAGTTCACACAGGCCGGAGGTACCATTTGTCTATCAGTTGCGATTGAGCAAAGTGCTTTTAGAGAAGGTGCTTTTGTTCTCTCAGTACAGGATACGGGAGTAGGTATCCCCAAATTAGACCAGGAGCGCATTTTTGATCGATTCTATCAGGCAAAGGAAGGTAGAAAGCTTGACGCAAGTAGTGGAATCGGTCTAACACTGGCAGCAGAGTATGTGGAACTCCATCACGGTGAGATCACTGTTCAGTCACAAGTTAATAAAGGAACCACCTTCACTGTAAAGCTTCCCCTTGGCAAGTCCCATCTGCCCATTGAATCGACCAATGAAGATTCAATTAATCTCAAAGCAATCCGCTCGGTTTATGCCCATCATGAAGGACAAAAAGCGTATCAATTGGATTTGGATTCTGATAAAACAACCATTCTAATAGTCGATGACAATCAGGATGTGATTGACTTTATACGCACAAGTCTGTCCAGCAAATATCATTTTATCATTGCCGAAAACGGACAGGAGGGTTTAGATAAAGCCAAAAACTTCGCTCCTGAGTTAATCATCTCAGACATCATGATGCCCGTAATGGACGGTTTAGAGTTTTGCCGACACATCAAAAGCAGTCCAAAGACTAGTCACATCATGCTGATTCTACTTACAGCGAAAAGTTTAGAGCAAAACAAACTAGAAGGTGTAAGACATGGTGCTGATGTTTACCTCACCAAACCATTTGAAATCCCGATGCTGGAAGCTCATATCGATAATTTGATCAATCGAAAACAAGAACTCACCAACTATTTCAAAAGTGAGTTCATGACTTTACAACAAGAACCCGAGGGCGATAATAATCGAGACAAGAAGTTTCTGAAAAAAGTGATGGATCTCATAGAAGCTAATATCAGTGATCCAGATTTTGGTGTAGATGCGATTAGCAAAGAAATTGGGATGAGTTCTACTCACCTCTATCGTAAACTGAAAGCACAAACAGGACATTCAGCTCAGGACATTATCAAAAAATACCGCATCAAGAAGGCTTCCCTATTGTTAAAAAACAATGAAGGAAATGTAAGCGAAACGATGTACAAGGTAGGTTTCTCTAGTGCCTCCTATTTCAGCAAATGTTTTAAAGCCGAGTTTGGAATGACACCCAAGGAGTTTCAACAGCGCGAACTGAATTAACAGCTCCATGAAATTAGGTGATATTCTTAAATGAATTATGAAAGCTTGAAATAAAAAACTAAAAGTTAATTCCTGTCTTTCAGCAGGCCCTACATACTTCAACAACCTCCATGGCTTATGTCCATAATCCAATAAATCATCTTACACAAAAACCGTCCGAGGAACCTCGGACGGTTGAAATCAGAAATATGAGAAAGTAATGATGCGGGTGATTTCCGAAAGCTCCAGCATCCCCTACCTTCAAGGGTTTTTTACATACTTTTAAGTACACTTTAAGCCACTAAATTGCAGCCTTTCTAGACGCTCAAGCGCACTTTCACCTAAGTGCAAAACTGACCATTATCTCTGCATTTATTTGTTACTTACATTTTGTGACTCTGTACCTTTCCGCTCCTTCTGTGGAGCCTCTAACATCTCTGTGATGTAAGGAGCCACATGGCTCCTCAAGACCTCTCTGATTTTCACCGTCTTACCCTGTGAGTTTACAGCCACAAAAGTGAATACTCCCTGAGTAACCTTTTTCTCGCTCAAGTCCTCTTTGGATCGCACGATCAACTCTACATGAATGTCAATAGAAGTGTTGCCGATTCTTTCCACCTGAGTATAAACCATAAACACATCTCCATTGTGTATGGGTTTGAGAAAACTAAAGTTGCTAACGGACATGGTAACTGCAGGTGAGTTGATTACTTCCTCCACCTGAATAGAGGCGGCCTTGTCCATTTTCGCCATTACCCACCCTCCGAAAACGGTGCCAGCATGGTTTAGGTCTGTTGGGAATGTCCTCCCTTTGAGCGAAAGCTGCCTCATTGATTCTGAATAGCTGTGGTGATTATCATTACTTTTATGAATCCTCTTTATCCGAGCTCATCGGCTTATGAGTTTTCAGCCATTCCTGTCCTTCTTTGGTCAGGAAAAAGTCCATCCACATGTAATACATTTTCTTACCTTTCTCTACAGTAACCCCATGACTGGAGCCAATGGGTATATGTAACAGTGCATATTCTTTTAACTCTGTGGAGGCATCATCTGCATGAACGATAATATCATTACCTGCAAGTCCCAAAAACAGTTGGTCGAGCATCGGATGCTCATGAGCTCCGACCTCATCTGGCCCCTTGGCTTCTACAGTTCCCAATGAAACGCGAGGCACAATATCTGCCGGCAATACAGTTCTGCTGACTGTATTAGGGCTTTTTATCTTCTCCGTATATGGTTCGCAATCCTCAAATCGGGTGAAGAACAAGTCATATTTATTTTCTGCCGGATAGTTCTTCAAGTCCTCCTGATCCTGATCAGTCAACACTTTGGTGAACTGTAAGAAATGAAGCACCTCTCCTTCCGGTACAGCCATTTGAATACTGTCCGTAGCATTCATAGGAATAGCAATGGACTCAGGCACCAGATCGTAGGTCATCGTATCCACTTGCAGCGTTCCATTTCCTTTCACAAACAAAAACATATGCACATACCCTTCTGGAACCTGGATGACTTGCTCAATGGGGCCTGTAAGCGCTATGTGCTCAATTTTGGTTTCGGCTATTTCTCCAGGCAGCAAAAACTCTCGGAAAACCTGTTTTCCAGCCGGCACTTTCATCTGCAAATTCTGAACAACGATTTCAGTAGGCTCAGTACTTTGAGAACAAGATATCATCAGTGTTGCTAGTGTTAGAATACCTAATATGCTTTTTTTGATGTCATCCATAATTCTTTGTTTGAGGCTATTTATCACTTTAACAGTGTCTGATTTATCCGTTAGTACATCAACTTAAGAGGTAAATTCTCTTGTACAACCAGCTCTCCTGAGTTTTGGATTTCATTGTCTGAGTGCGTGTTGTTCTTAGCTCCCCATAGTCTGGCTACTAGCTCTACCTGGTTGTTTCTAAATACATTTCCAGACAGGTCTACATTGATAATCCCATAAGTATTAATCAAAATACCCGTTTCCTCACTTGCTCCACATTGCGTGAATTCACTATCTCTAACAAGTAAGTTTCCTCCGACTGTAGATTCGTCGTAACCACCCCGGTAGTAGTCGATGACATTGGCTTTTACTCGATCAAACAGACAATTGATAATGAATACATTTTCAGCATTGTAATCACCCTTATCATCAACCTCAGCGGCTAGTTCTATACCATTATTACAGTTTTGAATGGTCGTTGACTCGAATCTTATAAATTCAGAAAAGGAAAATTTGTACCCTTTAAGTACATAGTCAAATTCCGAGATTTCCGAATCCACAACTGTCAGGTTGTAAAGACTGGACATGTTCTCTTTTAAGGTCGCGAATGCGTAGTTTTCACCATTTCCGCTTAAGTTGACAGATTTTAAGGTTAGTCGTGCATCTGGATTCATTTCAAAGGCTGGAACTTCTGAAGCACCTCCAAATTTGAGAGTTGATGGGGACTCTTCATTTGCGGATCTTATCGTTAATGCTTTATCCAACTTTATGGAGCTGTCAAATGCTATTTGCGCTGCAACAATCTCAATGACATCTCCACTTTTCGCTGCTTCGATCTTAGTGGCTAGTTCATCAGCAGTATTCACTGAATGAGTAGTGCCTGAACTTTCACTGACAGACGCATCATACCACTCCGGACCGTATTTTGCCAGATCCATAATATTTGGATCCTGAAGGTTGGTGCCACTCACTGCTCCTATGGTATTGTTGGTCTTCCTTGAGTTTCCAAAGAGATCAGTGTCTATTTTATCAAATTCAAATCCTTTGTAAACGTCCACGTTGCTTAACCCTTCAGCTGGAACGAATAAGTTTTCTGACAATTTTTTCATTGAAAAGTCTTTTTCCATAAGACCTTCTACTCCATCGAAATCAACTCCCTGATTGTTAATCACATTGCTTTTGAATTCAACTCCGTCAACGGAATCGTATTTCTTTATTGGCTCTGAGTCGCCCTTTGAGTTATATATCACGTTATTAGCTACCAGCGTTCGTTCTGGAGTTTCCGAACGAATTTCAGATGCCGGAAGTACATCTCTTTGATCGATATTAGATCCTACACCAATTTGCAACGGAGACTTGCAGTCTACCCAGGTGTTAAACGCAACAACCACATCGGTCACCTGAAAATACCTGTTGATTGCAGGTTTATTGATTCCATTCATCATCGCAATAGGACCTCTGAAAATCTCCCCTCTTAGCTTGTAGAAATAATTATTGGTCACTGTATGACCTGTGCCGATCAACCGGATACCGCCTACTTGTGGAGAGTTCTCGTCTCCAATAAAATAATTACCATCAACTAAACAATAATTCCCATGCCTGGTAACCAATGAGCCCTGACTTTTATAGAACACATTGTTTCTGAACTCGTTAAAATTGGATTTACTTGATATGACTTCTACTTCACCGTTGCATCGATCAAACAGATTATTTGCAACCAAGGTGTGACTTGGAGTCATAGAGGTGCTACTGTTTCCAATCTGAATGGTCTCAGCACTCGGTCCACCTTTTGGTGGTCGTGGAGCAAAGTGGTTATTAACGATCTTATGGTAGTTCTTGATGCTCTCATTGCCCTCTAAATCAACTCTCACGGTTGGCCCCCTATTGGACTTTCCTGCTATGTAACAATGATCCAGCTGATTATTGCGACCTTTGAAGCGTACCCATAGATCGCTCATATCACGTTGTGCCTTATTGAAATCTTCAATTACACAGTTCGTAACAATAGAATTGTTGGCCAGGGTATCGTTGTTGATAAAAAACTGAATGACTGACTGAGATGGAGATGCCCCGTTTTTGAAATGCAACCCATCCACGACTAAATATGCGCCTCCTAATCTTAGGTTTGACTGCCCTGAGACAATCACCTCGCCGGATGTTTCAGCTTTTAACACCACTGGTTGGTTTTCGCTACCCAAAGCGTAAAATCGAATCTCGACATCTTCCCAATTGCCATTTGCCATGATAATCTCCGTACCTGGGCTGGCATTAGCGATGGCGTCATTTAGTTCCTTTATATCACCAACTAACACACCAGAGGTGCGCTGTGATTGCTGGCAACTTGTAAATAGAATTACTGCTATTAGTAGAACGATTTTTTTCATTTGACTCATTTTATAGGGCTCAAAAGCTGTTTTATGATTATTTCTATAAGGCATCAGGTGTAATTATCGATTCTTTTCTCAATTGAAACTGATTAACCTGTTGTTGTAAAATTTCTACTATTTCAGAGACCCTTTTAGACTTCTTTGTAAGCTCTGACATACCACTACTTAATTCGGTAGATGAACTTGATATCTGCTCTGTGCCAGCCGCCGTTTCTTCAGAAATAACGACCACACCTTCCATCAAAGAAACTATCAGACTCACTTCGTTCGTTTGCCTTTGGGTTGCCTCCACAATGGTCTCGGATAAAGAAAGCGTCTGAGAGTAAGAAGCTGCTATGTCTTCGAAGGAAGCGGATGCTTTATTGGAGGCATTCACTCCACCTGAGATGCTATCATCCATTTCAGAAATAAGCTTCGAAGTAGCGTCCATCGCCTGCTGTATGTTATTGACCATATCCTCTATCTCCTCGGTGGACTTGCTGGAATCTTCAGCCAGCTTCCTGATTTGTTCGGCTACTACAGAGAATCCTCTCCCCAAATCTCCTGCCTTTGCGGCTTCTATGGCTGCATTCAATGCCAATAGATTCGTTTGTCCAGCAATATCTTTGATGATGCTCAGTACATTGTTGATATCCTTTGATTGATTCGATAAGTTCTTAATGGAATCAACGGTCTCCTGAGTGACTTTTGAGATTTTTCGCATACTCTGATCAACCTGATCCATCATCTTCTTTCCAATATCGCTTTGCTTCACCCCTTGAATGGTCGCTGTGTTAATCGTGTTCGCCTGTTGATTAACCGAAGTGGATACTTTCATTATATTTTCCAAAATAGTGGACGACTCATCAATTTTCTGTAATTGATTCTGGGCTCCTCGACTCATTTCTGCTATGGATGAAGCGATTTCAGAAGTGCTGACATTGATTTCCTGACTCGTCACCAACATTTCGTCAGATGACCCACTTATTTCATCTGTTTGCTTGATGATTTCCATTAAGAGTTGAGACAAACTTTCCAGCGCCTGATTGAGGCTATCAGTCACTCTTTTCACATCTCCCTTTGCGTCACCTTCATACCGCACGCTTAAATCACTTTTGGCCATTGCACCAACCACTTCATTAATCTTGTTGAATGGGGTAAGAACAGAATCAAACAATTGATTGATGGATATGCCTAAATCTCGCCATTCACCAACTTTGTCATCTACACTGATTCTCGCGCTGAAATTACCAGATTCCAGAGCTTCCTTTATGATGTATTTAGTATCATGAACAGCCTCGGCAAGATTGTCTTTTTGAACCAGTAGTTCTTGGTTCTGTAAAAGCACTTTCTCGGTAGCCTCTTCAACTCTTCGTTCGAGCTCTTCACGTTGACTTTTGACCTGTTGGATACGCCATCTCGAAATAAACCCGACTAATGCTGCGATTGTGATTAACACTACAGACCTGAACCACCAGGTAGCCCACCAGGGAGGCGATATTTCAATGTATAGCTTAGTGGCTCTTTCATTCCAGACTTCATCATTATTAGAAGCCTTCAAGAGCAATGTGTATTCTCCCGGATCTAAATTGGTAAAAGACAACTCATTTCGAGTCCCATGATTAACCCAATCCTCGTTAAACCCCTCCAGGTAATACATAAATTGGTTTTTGTCTGGATCAGAATATTCAAGCGCAGAAAATTCAAAGGTCAGGTTGTTTTGATCGAATCTCAAAGACAAGCTATCCATTTCCGATAAAGGCCGTGTTAGATTAGCTGGCTCATTGTTAATGCTTAGGTCCAGAAATACAGCCTCCGGAGTATATGGGTTATTTTTTAAATCCCCGGGGCTGAAGGTTGTGAACCCTGCAGGTCCACCTACAATGAGCTTACCATCAACTCCCTTCTCAAAGGCTCCCATGTCCAATACATTCCCATAAGGAATTCTTATATTCTTAAACTCACCATTAGTAGGTGTAAATCTTGACAATCCGTTTGGTGTGGTGAACCATAAATGTCCCTCCTCATCTGGCATTATTCCGAATACAACATCACTCGGGAGTCCATCACGCATCTTGAATCGGTCAAAAGAATTAGTTGTTGCATCGAATCGGCTCAAACCACTTCTAGTACCGATATAGAGGTATTCCGTGTCCTGATAAAGTGAGCGCACCTTATTACCCACCAATG
Source organism: Marinoscillum sp. (assembly GCA_024305105.1). GTDB lineage: Bacteria > Bacteroidota > Bacteroidia > Cytophagales > Cyclobacteriaceae > Marinoscillum. Next base: position 28,103 of record JAMWZA010000003.1, on the reverse strand, counting down.
AATTAGACCGCCCTTTTTCATATTGCCAGTTGGTGAGTTGAAGCGTATTAATATTGATTAGATAGAGCCCACTGTTCGTCCCCAAATACAATTCATCTTTTGACTTTTGAGCAATGCACGTGATGAATAAGCCTCCTAATTTTCGTTCAGGATCATTTGAAGCCTGCAATTTTTTAAACGTATTTTTACTTCGATCATAGACGACGACTCCTGAACCATCCGTAAATAACCAGGCAGTATCATTCGATTTATCAAAAACACAATTCACTTTAGTAATGTCAGCACTTACATTACCTTCTCCATAGCCCGGTACAAGCTCAAACCGATCGGCATCAGGCAGATAGTGATACAGTGCTCCACTCTGGGTTGCCACTAAGAGCTTACCATCGTTAAGACGCTCGATCATTCGAATTCGAGGAGAACTTTTGTCCGCTTTGTAATCAAAATCTTTTACATAATTTCTAAACCTCACAGGCTCTGATTGAAAGCGGCTCAGGCCATTGTTAGTACCGACCCAAATGGTTCCGTCTCTGTCTTCGTGAATTGCTCTTACTTCATTGTTAACCAAAGAGTTGTCATCATTCTCATCGCTACTCCAGTGGTCGAACATCTTGTTTTTTAGGTCAGACTTATTGAGACCTCCTCCTTTGGTTGCGACCCATAAGTTCTCTGATTCATCAATAATAACCTGAGCAGTCGAATTACTGTACAACCCCTGATTCTTATTGTATACTTTAGCGATACCGAGTTCTTTGTTAAGGTGTAGCACACCACTACCTTCTGAACTAATCCATAGATCACCACTTTCGGGCTTATAAAGTCGTACAATAAAATCATCGGCTACAGCAGACGCATCAGCATCGCTAAACGCTAACTTTTCGGTTTGAAAAGTATTGGTATTCATCTTGAACATCCCTTCTCCGGAAGCGATATAGAGTTCGCGTCCGTCTATAATTAAGTCATTGATGAAAAGTAATGAACTGTTCAGTTTTCCATTCAAATGGGGAGTTGAGAATTGTTTGGTCTTATTGTTGAAATAATAAAGTCCCGACACCTCATTTCCAATCCATAGGTTTCCCTTTTGATCTTCGGCAATTGAAGTAACTCTATGAGTACACTCCTTACATTGGTTGTAATTTTTAAAATTTTCGAAACTATTTGTGCTCTGATCAAACAACGATAGCCCTTCTTGAGTACCCACCCACAACCGCTGCTGACTATCTTCAAACAAACTCATCACTATGTCATTACTCAATGAATTGCTGTTGCCAGCATCATGCTGAAATCTAGTGAAATCTTTATTAGTATAACTGTATAGGTTAAGCCCTCCTCCTTCTGTTCCGATCCAAAGGTTTCCTCTGGAATCCTCCAGGATATTCGTGATCCAGTTATTTGAGATGGAGCTGCTATCCAACTCATCATTTACAAAAACTTCAATCTGGTAACCATCATATTGATTCAACCCATTGTTTGTTCCAGACCAAATAAACCCTTTGGAGTCTTGAAATACAGCGTTGACATAGTTAGAGGATAGTCCTTTGTCCACATCGTATTGCTCAAAAATTCTATTTTGAGCCATCAAGAAGTGGAAAGAAGATTGTATTACTATGACTAAAATTATCAGACACTTTTTCATCTAATTTGTCTTTTTTGGTTAATGGGTGAAGGCAGTTCTTCTAGGGGTGAGTCTTTATCAAATTGAATGCGTATTATAAGTTATCAGATATCTTACTTATTTCATTAAAACCATGTTGACTTTGGCACTATACATTGAGGTAAAAAGTAGGGTGGCGATACTTTTGAAAAACCAAATAATAAAGTATGAATTGCCACCCACTTTTACCCGAAACAATAACTAATAGTTATTTCCTGAGCTTTTTAATAATGGCCAGGGCCTCTGAACATTTTGAGGTAATGGCCTTAAAATCCCTATTTGCTAAAACCTCTTTTGGGAATAATTGAGAGCCCATTCCAACGCAGTGAACACCGGCTTCAATCCAACCCTTCAGGTTTTCTTCGTCAGGCGAAACCCCGCCAGTAGGCATAATACTTGCGTAAGGGAATGGTCCTTTTACTCCTTTCACAAAAGCTGGACCACCTACCTGAGAACCAGGGAAGATTTTCACTACCTCAGAGCCCAGCTCATGCGCCTTCACTATCTCTGTAACTGACCCACACCCAGGGCTCCAGGCTACTTTACGCTTATTGCAGATTTTGGCCATCTCTTCATCCATAATCGGTGACACGATGAAGTTAGCACCCAACTGCAGGTATAAAGCAGTAGTAGGTCCATCGATGATTGATCCTACTCCCAATATCATGTCAGGACATTCCTTCTCAGACCATTTGACCAAATCTCCAAATACCTCATGTGCGAAATCTCCTCGATTGGTAAATTCAAAAACACGTACCCCGCCTTCATAACATGCCTTTACCACCTCTTTGCACAACACTAAATCACTATGATAAAAAACCGGAACCATTCCAGTTTCTTTCATGGTCACCGCCACATCTATTCGACTAAATCTTGCCATTATTAATTCCAGTTATAATATTTCTTCAAATCGTACTTTTGCGGATTGGAGACATTATCTCTTACCGTTTATTATCCTCATAATTTTTACTCTCGCTCTCAAAAAATTGCTATAGGCATATCTCAAAAAAGAGAAACTAGTATACCAAATATTGGTTGACCAATTTAACGCTCTCTTTTAATATTTCAAAATATGCAATCGTTTTTTATGAATAGTTTCTTTTTAGATCCACTGAATTCCTTAGAATTGAAATTATGCTATTAAACGATTCTCATCAATAGCATCCAACCTACCCTGGGCTTTGATACCTTTCCTTAGATTAAGGCATTTCTTAAAAAACCACCGAGGCAAGGCCAGGGTGGTTTATTTACATGATTTATGAAAGAAGTATCTAAAATTCATCCTGAAGCATCATTGTAACATTTTCAACTACGCCTCATTCCATAATTCCTTTATTTTATTTAAGTCTCTTTGCATCGCATCAAGTACCACCTTTTGATCCACAGATAGTTCATTTTTCCCTTTCTCAGCTCCTCCTAAGGGGTATTCCAGATGCAGTGACACGGGAGGCCTCAAACCAAAGCTCTTTAAGAGTCTGAAATAGCTAATGAAGTCCACCATTCCTTCGCCGATTGGGACATTCACTATATCCCAACGCCCATCAACTACTTCCCATTTAAAATCCTTCAGGACAATTGTTTTGATATGATTCCCTAGTAACCTGATTCCATTTGACCAGGATTTACCACCCTCTACCACTGCGTGGCGTATGTCATATTGAGCACCAAAAAATTTCGTATTTACCGTTTTAAGTAAATGATTAATCTCCCAAATAGATGACCCAACACTCGTTCCTGAGTGATTTTGATAGCAACCAACTATATCGTATTTCTGATTCAACATGCCCAACTCACGAACTTTAGCCTGATAGAAATCCAGCGATTCTTCCATTGAAGAATCGGTTCTGTATTTAAACCAATCACTTCGATAGAATTTTACACCATGAGCAGCAGCAACATCTATGACGTCCTTATCCAGAGGATCATTTGCATCAGAAATACTCGTTGTGATTAACTCACAGTTTAGACCAACATTTCTAATTGCGTTAATAAATGCAGGTAAGTCGCTTTTTACATTTTCCGGGAGCACATGGCCGTTGGGTCGAACTGTTATATCCAACCCATCAAACCCTATTTCTGCAGCTACCTGTGCTGCCTGCGGATACTCCAAAAATTGAAGATGCTTTGAAAAAACATGAATCTCTAATGGATCCTCCTCCAGATCCAACTGACTTAAAGCGTTCGCTGCGAGTGGAGTCAGCATTCCCAAAGCTCCAAGCCTTTTCACAAATGTTCGTCTTGAATTCATCATGACTTATCCCCTACTTATTTATTTCATAAGTGTTTTAAACACCATAACAAGCTGATTTATTGAAGTGAAGAACTATCGTTTGATCAACCTTTGGACATGGTTTGTGTCATTCCCTATAAACTTAAATACGTAAATCCCAGATCGGAGAGCACTTACATCTACCAGGTCATCCGGCTCAATTTTCCGATTAATAAGTATTCTTCCGGTCTGATCATAAACCAAAAGCGTATGATATGCCGCAGCCCTCTTAACACTAACAAAGGATTTTGCGGGATTTGGGCTCAATTCTAGTTTTGGCAAGGTATCATCTGCGCCTAACACCTCAGTCTCTTCTCGGGTCACGGTAATTTGGATCGCATCAGTAAAGCTGCCATCATTAGTTGTTACGGTGATTGTAGCTGTGCCTTCTGTTACTGCGGTAACCAGACCTCCTGTGGTTACTGTCGCCACTGTCGTATTACTTGAACTATAGCTAACAGCCTTATCGGTGGCATTGGAAGGACTTACAGTAGCAGTCAATTGCTGCGTAGCTCCTTCAAGCAGTTCGAGGTTTGATTGATCCAAAGTAACACCACTGACCAAAACAACCTCGCGCTCACCTTCACCAAAAATCCTCAGTTCTGTAACACTTACCCAGTCACCTGTGTACTCATCAGCTCCAGATACCGTTATTTTCACATACCTCGCATCTATATCCGCAACAGCGTCTATGATCGGAATGTTGGCTTCTCCAGGCGTGGTGTTGCCTGACCTATCTACAAGCGTGGTGTATGTTCCATCTTCAGTAAGCGAGCCCTCTATGATGTACTGATACGCCCTGCCATCATAGGTCGTAACTTCTGTTTGATTTATGGTTATATCTCCTCCTAAATCTATAGTAGCTGATTGGGGAAACCCTGAAACTGACCAACGAGAAGTTACATCATCATCTACTAGATTGGAGGGTACATTGTCACCATCCGGCGATCCAGTAGCCGTTACTGGTTGATTGAGAGCCCAATTAAAACCCGTAGAAGGAGCATTTACATCAATGATACTCGTAGCTGTGAAGCCTCCATCATCGGTGGTTATGGTTATAGTGGCTGACCCTGTCGCCACGGCTGTTACCAGTCCCGTTGAACTCACCGTAGCTACCGCTGCATCGCCTGAACTAAAGCTTACCGCCTGATTAGTAGCATCCGCAGGTTCTATTGAAATAGTCAATTGTTGTGTTCCTCCCACAGCTATCAAAGCGTTTTCAGGATCAACACTCACTCCAGTAACATCAACAGGAGGAACATAACCAGCTTGAGTTACTGAAATAATTTGTTCTTCTACCCCTGATCCGGTCACGGTTAGCGTACCTATTCTTTCATCGGTTGATGAATTTGCTGTAACCGTGACATCAATATTCTCGGATCCAGTTCCCGAGGCTGGGCTCACATTGATCCAATCCTGATCATCAGTAAGCGTCCAACTTACATTCGAAGTAATACTGGTCGATTTGGTGCCAGCCTCAGCTGTGAAGTCTACAACCGGAGGTGCAATCAAATAATCACCGACAGCACCGCAAGCACTCAACACATTTCCAGCAGCATCGAGAAAACAAGCCCCAACTGCAGCTCCTACATCTCCATCTGTGATTGGAGCATACAGTGCATTCCCGATACCTCCTGAAACTTCGTGCGCCCCAACATCCAAATCAGTATTTGGTCGTGCAAAGCCCTCTACATCAATATTAACAACAGCACTGTAAGCACTACCTGCGGCATTGGCCGCTATACCTGTAGGACTCGGCTTATACATTTCACCACTCAATGAAAAATCTCCGTTCCCCTCTTCAATTCCATCCTCAGATATACCAATATTCGAACCACCAAAAATATTCCCTTCATAAGACATCCCTTGTCCGGTTCCAGCAATATCTCCCCCTACGATATCGCCATTTTCGCTGTAAATAAGGTTATAAGCTATGATACCTGTAGGATCATAATTATTCCGATCATTAAAAAAGATTGGGTCATCGCTGTTGTAAATCGTATTGTGGACTATAGTCACATTATCTACATTTTGATATCCATTTCCTGATCCGCCAGAAGATTCTCCACCCCCTACCAAAGTGATTCCATTATTCCAGATATCATTGTCATTGCTTAGTCCCTCCATGTAGTTGTTAATAATAACATGATCCCGATCGCTAATTCGAATCCCTCCGGACTTGGCCTTTTCTTCACCTAAGAAAAAGTTGCCCTCCACGTGCGCTCCTGCCCCATGTCTCAAAACCAATGAACCACGGCAGTATCTGAAAGTATTATTCCTATAGGTGTTATCTGCACTTTTGTTGGTGATAATTTCGTTTTCTCCATCTACAGCTTTGAAATAGTTACCTTCTACCACAACCTGTGCGCTGACTGCCTGATCAGAGCTTACGCCTATTCTTATCGCTTCACAGTCTCCAGAATTGGTAGCAAAATTGTCTTTAGGAGTGATGTTGTAGAAATAGTTGTTTCTGATGATGTGTGCTGGCGTTATTCCTTCAGAGTAAGCCAGCTCAACAAGGATGAGGGCTCCTGCACTTTCCTTATTTAGAAAGGAACAATTTTCGATTACATTTTCGGATCCATACAAAACGATCCAGCGGCTTTTATCAGGATCCACTGTATAGAGGTTGTCAAAAGCACAATTTCTCAGGGTACAGTTTTGCCCAAAATTGACGTTGGAGCCATTATCTCTAAACTCAATATGGTTGCTGGCACCCTCTCCACCTTTCCAGTAAAAACCATCCACTATCAGATGGCTTCCATAAAAGTTGATTTTTGAGGACCCTGTGAATATCACTCCTCCGGGAGTCTCCGCTTTTAAAAGAATGGGGTTTTCGGCTGTACCTTGCTGGCCGCTCCATTCTATTCCCTGATCGGCGTAAGTACCATCCAGCCAGGTTACTACATCACCTGCTACTAACGTCAACTCATTGAATTCATCATCAGAACTGATTGTATACTCAGTTGCAAACGCGGAATTAGCGTTAAGCAAAAAGGCCATTGATAGTAAACCTAATGCTGTTTTTCCAAGTACGTTTTGCACCATAGACTTTTCTTCTTTCTGAAAGAGAGACGAGATTAAATTTTTGATACCATTCATTCTTTATAGGTTTTGATGACTTTAAGAATACTTTTCAGATGAGCCTTTACAAAATCATCCTTTTATATTAGGTGTTTTCAAAATTGACAGTAAAGGCTATTTGAAATGCTTATTTTTTGCGCATTATTTAATAATCAACCGCTAAGTTTGTAACTTAGTAAATTGATCGACCAATTTCTAGTCGACCATTTTAAAACTTCGTATAAAATTTCGGTAAGCCGATTTTATACGGCTTTTAAGTGATTATTTGAACCCATTATAAAAATTAATAACTATGAAGGTATCTACATATCGGTTCGTTGAATTAAGCGATCGTGCTTACAAATTCCTTAATTTCCGGTTCATGTTGTTGCTATTTGTGTTGAGTGTATTTAGTCATTCCACTATGGCACAAGATCTAGACCCCACCCTTCCGCCAAGCGGAAATTTCGATCTAACAACATGGAAACTTACCCGACCGAATCAACAAGAAGTAGCGGAAGATGTCCTGTCCAATGGATTTGTCAAGGAGGATGAGTTTTATACCGACCCCACTACTGGAGCTATGGTCTTTTGGTGTCCCAACGATGGGATGACAGGAGGTAGCACGTACCCAAGAAATGAGCTGAGAGAAATGCTCCGTGCAGGCGACAACAGTATCCCTTCGCAGGGAATCAGCAAAAATAACTGGGTGTTTTCATCCTCAACGATGGAAAATCAAGAAGCTGCCGGTGGAGTAGATGGCGTGCTGACTGCTACGGTGGCAGTGGATCATGTGTCTGAGACTTCTGATGAAACCCGTAAAATAGGCAGGGTCATAGTAGGGCAAATACATGCCTCTGATGACGAACCTTGTAGATTGTATTATCGCAAATTACCTGGGAATACAAAAGGCTCTATATACGTGGCTCATGAGCCCACCACAAGTGCTGAGGAATGGTACGAAATGATTGGAAGCAGGAGCGATAATGCATCTGATCCCGAAGATGGCATTGCGCTGGGTGAAAAGTTCAGCTATGAAATTAGAGTCGACTACAACACTTTAACTGTCACTATCATGAGAGAAGGCAAAGCAGATGTAGTTCAGGAAATAGATATGACGGATAGTGGCTTTGCCGATGATTGGATGTATTTCAAAGCTGGTAACTATAATCAAAACAATGCTGGTGATCCTGATGAATATGCACAAGTATCGTTTTTCGCTTTGGATGTCTCGCATTCAGTACCCACTCCTCCAACAGAATATGCTGCTCCATCCGACATTCCAAGATTTCAACCTTTTATGTCGGAATGTAAACTGCAAGGCCCAACTAGCTCAACGCTTAGAGACAAAGAGGCTCTTAATGATGGTTATACACATCCAGAGTATTTCTATGTAGTGGACGGTGATAAGGTGCTCTTCTACCAGTCTGGTGATAGTAGACGAACAGAACTCCGAAATGAAACGAATTGGGATCTTACTCAAGCCAACCGATCCTTACATGCCAGATTAGATATTGCACAACAAACCTGTGAACAGGTTACGGTATTGCAAATTCACGATGATGCCAATGAAGGATCTGGTCCAAATAAACCTTTATTAAGAATTTACAAACATCAGACGAAAGCACCTGCCAACCACATATGGGCGGCAATTAAAACAGATGACGGTGGAATTAACACTACCCATGTCGATCTGGGTGAAGATCCAGGAGGATATTTTAACTGCGATATTCGGTTAGTAGACGGAAGTATGATCATCGATTTCGAAGGTGAAGAAAAGGTCAACATGGATGTCTCTTATTGGACCTGGCCAAGCTATTGGAAAGCAGGCGTTTACCTTCAGGATGATGGAGAAGCTACGGCACATTTTGATGATTTGTTTGAAAATGACGGCACACAGCAAAATCGGTTTCCCTCGGTGAGCATCACTTCTCCTACGAGTGGTACAAACTTTGAACCAGGAAATGACATTCCGATTACGGCTGAAGCTGAAGATTCGGACGGTACAATTGCAAAGGTTGAGTTTTTTGAAGGCAATACTAAACTTGGAGAAGCCACATCAGCACCTTATTCAATTACATGGTCAGGAGCAGCTGTAGGAGAATATACCTTAACAGCCAAAGCAACCGATAATGAAGGTGGAGTAAGAACATCCCTTAGTACTAACATTACAGTTAGTGTGCAGGTAGATGTGACCGGTGTAGAATTAGCTCCTACCGAGGGAGACATTGCAGTTGGAGGTACTTTGCAATTGGAAGCTGTCGTTGCACCTTTTGATGCAACCAACCAAAATGTTTCTTTCCAGTCTGATGATACGAGTATTGCCACGGTAAGTGAAAGTGGACTGGTCACTGGGATTGCAAGGGGCACAGCGACCATCACTGTAACGACTGACGAGGGTGGATTTACTGACACCAGTGTCATAAATGTAGTTGCTCCATCCACAGGAACGAACTGGGCATTGAATCAGCCTACTTTGAGTACTGGTACTCCCGATGGAGCTAACGTATCTGCAAATCTCGTGGATGGAGAAACCGATACACGATGGTCCGTACAAGACTTTCCACAGTCCGCCACTGTTGATTTAGGGGGAGAAATTACCATAAATCAAACAGAAGTTACTTGCTATGAAGGCAGGGCATATCAGTACATTATAGAAGGCGCACTTACTGAAGATGGAACATATACGACAATTGTAGACAGGTCAAACAACACGTCACCTGGAGACTCCTCTGCACCAATCATTGATGTAGTTGATAACGTTGTAGCCAGATATGTTCGCATAACTGTATCAGGTTCTGCCGAATACACTGGCCCATGGGTAAGTCTTACGGAACTTAGAGTGTTTGGAGAGGGAGAGCGCGTAAATGAACCAGTAACTAGTGTAGCTCTTGATTTATCAAGTGTTGAACTTGTGGAGGGTGAAACCCAACAACTTACAGCAACCGTTGAGCCATGGAATGCATCAAACAAAGAGGTTAGTTACAGCTCGAGTGATGCGTCTGTAGCATCCGTTGATGCAGATGGACTGATAACTGCAGAATCTGAAGGTACTGCAACCATCACCGCTACTACCGATGATGGAGGCTTAACAGCTTCAATTGAGGTCACTGTAACAGCGCTTCATACAGATGTATTGGATGCGGACGAAACTCAAAAAGTTGGCTTGTACCCCAATCCTGCAACATCCACTGTGAGTATCTCTGGAGCCGAAGCATATCATTCAGTGTCTGTGTATGATCAAGTTGGAAGAAGAGTACTCCACCGTAAGATCTCTGATGTATTATCATTAAATGTGAGCGAGCTAAAAACTGGAATCTATTTAATCAAATTTGAGGGAGATGGTAATCAGCATGTTTCCAAACTTATCAAGCGTTAATCCTTTGATGGTACTTGAAATCCATAAAAGGTAAAATCTATTAAAAGAGGCCGTTTCAAAAGTATTTTGAACGGCCTTTATTTTACTCTTCTGTCCGTACTGAAATAGGATTACACAAAAAGTAATGTCCTGAATTAAAAGCTGAGATTAGTATCATTCAGCTGGAAGGTGGAGGCACCCAGCCCGGGATATCTGCCTAAATCAATAAGAAATTGTTGATTATTCAACCTGCTTTTGACTAGGAGTAAGATTTCTCCTAGGGTCGAAAAGACGGTTTTTGGGCTGTTTTGAATTCCATTTGATCAATTGCTTTATTGAACTCAGGTTGATAGCACTAAGCTCATATAGCGTTAACAGGTTGATAGTGTCACACTTCATCAAATATTAAGAAATTAATGTGACCGCCTCAGTTCCACTCTTAGTGTGTTTTAAAGAGGTATGCGAGTAGCCATTTTGACCTTTGAGATCCTTACTTTTCTCAATTTACATTACTGCTCCGTGCCCGGACCTAAAGCCGCTTCCCTAAACCATACCTCTGTATAACTCCCATTTACATACTGTTGAGACAGACTTCCTCCGTATGTCTCCGCTCCGGTAGACCATATCATGTTGTCAGATGGACTTTTCCCATTGGTTTGATTATACGCGCCTTGCTTGAAATATTGGAGTTCACCTGCATAGGCATTTGCCACTTCCACTCCGTCCTGTCCAGTGGATTCGAATACGGTCAATACCTGATCAGGAATATCAGCGTACTCTGTATAGTCTGAGGAGATAAGACTCTTAGAAAATGTTTTGGTCTCATGGTTTGTACTGGTAAAAGTCAGGTGCATAATACCCTCGTAAACATTCACTTCGTAGCTAAATTCTTCATTTAACTCAATCCCATTGGTTGGTTCCTCAGGATACGTATCAGGAGTAGTCCCGACTACAGACCAATCATATCCCCAAACGGCAGTTGAATAGTCCCACCTTTCAGCATTATCTCCACTGGTATTTATCTCATAATTCCAGAAAACGGATCCCTTAGTATGTCCTGGGAATTTCTTATAGAATATTTTTAGCGGTTCATTTTCGTGACCATCATCACTATGTATTTGTCCTACAACTACAGAAAAAGAAGCAGGTACTCTTGCATCGGCAGTGGTCGAAACATGCATTACTTTCAATGTTCCTGACAGTTTACCACCATCATTAGGAGTCCATTCATTTACCTGACGAAGTTCGGACCGTGTGTTTGATGAATTGGCTGTAGTTCCACCTGAATTGGGAGTTTTATAAATGACCCATTTCGTCCCATCGTCAATACCGTAGAAATAATCTGGATGCATAAAATCAATTAAGTTGTCTTGACTATTGCCATTTCCCATGGTAATTCTCCATTCATCGTAAAATGCAAACACCTCACTTGGGTAAATCTCAGTTGGAGTATTATCAGGAATAGAATCCTCGATCACTTCTTCTTCCTCATCCTTTACTAACTCTTCCCTAGGATTTACCTCATCCGAACAACTAATTTGTAAAAGGAAGAAAATACTCAGCACTCCCACCAGAAGTGAATGAGGTTTTAGATTGTTTTTCATGTAGTTAATTGTAGTCTATTGATTAATCCTTGATAATTCTAAAAACAGATGTTCCTTTCAACAATAGACTGTCTTCAGCATTTTGAAGGGTCAGATAATAGGTGCCAGAGGGAAGTGTCGCAATATTGACTTCCAGATACTGATGTGTTCTTTTTAAATTCTGTGAAATCACCAAACTGCCATTGATATCATGAATGAGGATATCAACCTGAGCTGGACTTTCCGTTGGTAATGATAGGCGTATGCTAGTACTGGAAGGATTGGGAAACACTTCAATCGTATCATCTCCAATTCTCAGGGGAGGTTCAGGATCCTCTACTTCAGGTATTTCGCTAAACTCAGCCACAGCGTTTAAATCCTCTACCATCCCAATTATTTTAGGGTTACTAATCCCAATCAGATCACCACCCCACTTAGAGAACTCATAGCCTTCAGCCGGAACAGGTGTAAAGCTCACTATCTCACCAAAAGCATAGGTGTCTTTTTCGGGTGATAGCGTTACGGCCCCCTCTCCTACCACCGAAGTAGAAGTAGAAAACTCCCCTTCGGTTTTGGCGTAACTTGGTCCTGTGTTGAGAGATGTGGCGTGAGGTTGTACATCCACAGTGCTAGAAAACTCAGTTGTTCCAACATCCTTTAGCTCAGTCCCATCGGGTCTAGCCTGCTTCATCAGGTCTAGCTTCAGGTCATCAAACTCAAGGCCTTCGATGCGGAGTACGTCAGGAAACCCCGCAACTGCAGCGTCTATGGCCGGACTTCCGGCGTTTAGCTGATAGTATCCATCGTTATTTTGCACAAGCAATGGGTCCACGACACTTACCCCTTCTGGTGCATCCATGCCCAGGTTACCAAACGCTATATTGCCTAACCATTGCTCCGAGCCGGTAGGACTATTAAAAATCGTGTTTCTAGGATTTGCAAAAATGTTGTTGGCCAGGAAAACATGCTCAGGTGGATTGCTGCCAGACCCATTCAATCGCACAGGTTCAGAACCTACTATCGTGTTAAAGTAAATATGAATGGAATCTAAGGGGTCAGAAGACTCGTTTTGCAAATAAATCGCACGGCTTGTCAGCCCGGAAAAGTAATTATTGTAGATGAAGTGGTTTTGTCCTTCTCGGACTCTAATACCACCCATATTGTCCAGGAAAAAGTTTCCGTATACAATTGCCTCATCTCCATGCCGCAATACGAGCTCAGCCTTGGTATTGTTAATAAACGTGTTGTATCTAATGACATTCTGTGCCGCCTTATTGGAAATAATTTCTCCATCTCCATCGCAGCTTTCAAAATAACAGTACTCAACAATAGTCCTGCTATCTAAATGCGCCTGTGAACTTACACCAATACGAATGGGCTCTATTCCCATATCACCGCCACTACCTCGAAAATTTCGGAATGAACAATATTGGATTTTATGGTACCCCGGTTCATCATCTACGAGAATGGACAAAATGTTCTGATCGGACAGATTGATTCGATCTTCGAAATTGCAATGGCTTATCGTCGTTCGTCGTGAATTTTCATCCACAATTAGGTATTTGAAACTCTTGTAGCTCTGGATGTTGATTTCGGTGATTAGCACATCAGACCCCCTGTTACTGATCACATGATCCTGCGCTATATCTCCTCCTACGAATTGAAAACCAGACAAAACCACCCCGTCAGCTTCAATCTCCACCTTAGAGGCTCCGCTGAAAACAACAGAACCTGGGACATCAGCAGTGACAATCAGTCCTTCCACATCGATCTCCATAAAAACATTCTTATGCAAACCCGAATTCCAGACTATGGAATCTCCTGCATTGGCCTGGTTTTGTGCTTCTTGAAATTCTGATTCGGAAGAAACTTCAAAACGCGTCTGAGTATGACCCATCAATGCAATTGCAAAAAGGAATGTACTTAGTGTTAAACGTAAGAATCCTTGCCTATAGGACGAAGGAATACGTTGATTCATTAATAACTTTAAAATCATGCCATTATCCCTCAGGTTAGGTCCAGTTCAATATTTTCTTCAAATCGTAATCTTCCGGATTGGAGACATAGTCCCTAGCCTGTTCGTAATCTTTTTCTTTGATAAAATTCATGCTCTCAAAAAATAGTTTCGCTATTTGAGAATCCATGTCTACCAATCTTGGCGGAATTTTTCCATCTTTCTCAAAGTCAGCCAGATACAATGGCTTTATATCTCCTGTAGAGTTTGCACTCACGATACAGCCGCTGATCCCCTCATCATAGAGTTTTTTGACACCCAATCCAAGCAGTGAGCAAAGTGTAAGATCAAAACCAATTGGTCGGCAACACCTCAACTCATAGCCCAGCTCTACAGGCCGAGTCTTCACTGATATTCCTAGTTTGTGAAGCTCTTGTTGCAGCATCAAATTGAAAATGTGTGCTTTACTCACATTCCCCAGTTCCGGATGTCCGTGATCGTCATAAGTGAAATTGATCCCCCGCTCTACTACTTCATTGATGTCTAACACATGAAAAACGCCTTCACTGATGAGCGACACTCCATACTCTACTCCCATAATTTTGCGCTTAATAATAGAAGAGATCATCAGGTTGACGATTTTCTTGAGAGAGATGTCTGTTTTATTAAACATCTCTGGTATGATCATCATCGGGAAATGGCAGCCTGTAGCTATTCCAAATGCCAGGTGCCCAGCCGAACGCCCCATGGTGGATAAGACAAACCACTGTCTGGCTGTTCTGGCGTCTTCATAAACCGTATTTCCAATTCTCACGCCTTCATCCTTGGCCGAATGAAACCCAAAAGTGGGGTTTCGATCCGGCAAGGGAAGATCATTATCGATGGTCTTCGGCACATGAATATTGCTAATGCTTATTCCCTGCGAGTCAAGAAATTTAGTCACCCGATTGGCTGTGGATGCCGTATCATCACCACCGATTGTTACAAGCAACTTTACATTTTCCTTTTCGAAGATTTTGGTATTGAAATCTGAATTCTTCGGTTTAAATCGTGCCATAATGAGCGTAGATCCACCTCTACTTGCAATACGATCAGCATGATCAAAATCAAATTCTTTGATCTCCGGCTCCTCAGCAAAAAGGCCCTTGTACCCATGATGAACACCGAGCACACGGTAACCATCTTTTAAGAAAGCTTTAGCTACGGTGGCTATTACGGTATTGATCCCAGGTGCGGGGCCTCCACCACAAATGATTAAAACTGAAGGATTCGTTTCCATCTTAATTGACTATTATAATTCTAAACACTATCTCGCAACTCTTCCTGACGCATCGCCACCCATCAGCTTCTCTACTTCAGAGACTGTCACGAGGTTAGCATCACCTTTAATCGTATGCTTCAAGCAAGAGGCCGCCACTGCGAAATCAAGAGCATTCTGGTCGTTTTCAGGGTACTTCAATAATCCATAAATCAAACCTCCCATGAACGAATCTCCACCGCCTACTCTATCCACGATATCCGTGATTTGATACTGACGTGTTTCGTACATTTTATTGCCATCATAGAGCACTCCTGCCCATGTATTGTGCGAAGCAGAAATAGAACCCCGCAAGGTGGTAATCACTTTTTTCGCCTTAGGAAACTTCTTCATCATCTGCTGACATACAGACAAGAAAGCCTCTGCTTTGACATTGTGGCCTTCAGTTTGCACACTGATTCCTTCTGGCTTAATGCCAAAATGCATTTCAGCATCTTCTTCATTACCTAAGACGATATCACAATGTGACGTCAGCTCAGCCATTATCTCTTCCCGTTTGGCGTCATCACAATACTTCCAAAGTTTAGCCCGATAGTTCAAATCTGTGGAGATGGTAATGCCCATATCACTTGCCACCTTTACCGCTTCCAGACAAGCATCCGCTGCACTTTGGGAAATAGCTGGAGTAATACCGGTCCAGTGAAACCATGCCACACCTTCAAATACTTTTTTCCAATCAACCATACCCGGCTGAATCTCCGACATAGCCGAGTGAGCCCTGTCATATACCACTTTACTCCCTCTGGAAACCGCTCCGGTTTCTAAAAAGTAGATACCCAGTCGATCTCCACCCCATACGATGTTTTCTGTGTTCACGCCTCTTTTGCGCATCTCCATCATGGCACATTCGCCAATATCGTTTTTCGGAAGTCTGGTCACAAAATCTACCGGCACTCCGTAGTTAGCCAGTGAAACAGCCACATTGGACTCACCACCGCCATAAACCACATCAAAATTGTTGGCTTGTGAAAACCTTAAAAAACCCTGTGGGGCTAATCGTAGCATAATCTCCCCAAATGTTACTACCTTTTTCATTGATTTAATTTCTAGTTTTATCCTATTATTTCTTATCTAAATGATGAATCAGCGTTTAATTCTGCCATCATAATTCCCTCTTACCAAGTTGGTTACATCTTCCTCCAATACCATATTGGCATCCCCTTCTACCGTATGCTTCAGAGCGCAGGCTGCTGCACCATATTTGATTGCGACCTCATCTTGCTCATGATGGAGGAGTCCATATATCAATCCTGCTGCAAAGGCATCTCCAGTCCCAACACGATCTACTATGTGTGTAACGTCATATGAAGGGCTGGTCACTAGCCGAGTTCCATTCCACATTTTGCCCTGAATCCTGTTGTGAGAGGCACTTAACATTTCCCGATCCTTGTCAGCCACTACATTAATTCCTGGAAACTTTTCCTGGAGGGCCTTCGCGCTCTCTTTAAAATCAGCATCTACTGATCCGATAGCGAAAACATCATGCATGTCGTAAGTACTGGCAATAACGACATCCGTATTTTCAACAAACGCAGGTAGGACTTCTTGTCTGGTTTTGCCATATTGCCACAGGCTCTGTCTGGAGTGAACATCACCCGAAACCGTCACTCCAAGCTTCTTAGCCACTTTAATTGCCTCAAGACATGTATCTGCTACACCTCGTGAAATAGCAGGTGTGATTCCTGTCCAATGGAACCAATCGGCTCCTTCCAAAATCTCTTCCCAATTAAACATTTCAGGTTGAATCATCGAAAAAGCGGATCCATCCCGCTCGTAAACCACCTTGCTGGACCGATGCACTGCACCCTTCTCCAAGAAGTACATACCCATCCGATTATCTCCATAGATAATATGGGAGGTATCCAACCAGTGCTGTCTGAGGTACTGAGTGACCGATTTTCCAATCATATTGTCAGGAAAACGTGTAACATGACAAGCATTGAGCCCCATATATGCCAAAGCAATAGCCACATTGGCTTCTCCTCCACCGAAATCTATTTCCAATTCTCCCGCCTGGGAGAACTTAGCATGACCTGGAGGAGAAAGTCTCATCATTACTTCACCAAATGTGACAACCTTCATGATTCTTTCGTAATTATATTAGCACACCATCAGGTGTAAAACCAAAGCTTTATCGATAGGGCAACAATGGTTATCAGCAATAGTGCTTTGATCCACTTGTCTCCCTTTTTAATGGAAAAGTAGCTTCCAAGCCACCCTCCTATTGATGTACCCACTGCCAGGGTCAATCCAAACTCCCAATGAATCAAATCATTGTACATAAAAACAAACACCACGGCCAGTGTATAAATAAATGCAACAATTATCTTGATGCTGTTTATTCTGGCCAAAGGATACTGGTGCAGTCTGTCCAAAACAAAAATCATGAAAAAGCCAACTCCTGCATGGATGAATCCTCCATAGATCCCTATTAGGAAAAAGATGAAAATAGACAACCATGTGTTTCTTTTCACCTTTTCTCCAGACTCGTGGCCTTTCTTTTTGGGTGAGCCAAATACGATCAACACCCCAACCACCAACATGATGATGGCCAAAATTCGGGTAAACAACTCACCCTTAATATCAACAGCCAAAATTCCACCTAAAACAGCCCCAGGTATAGCTGCCAACCCCAGGTAAATGCTATAGGGAAACTCTATGATGCCTGCTTTCCTGAATTTGTTAATGGCAAAAACATTTTGCCAAAGTATGGCTATTCGATTGGTTCCATTGGCCATTGCCGGAGGTAGCCCCATGAAGATCAGCAATGGTAGCGTCAACATAGACCCTCCTCCTGCAACAACATTGAAAAACCCGGCTCCTACTCCTGTAAGAACCAAAACCAAATAATCAATCGTACTCAAAATGAAAACAAGCTATGACCCATTGGCTATAGCTATTCTTTAAATTCCTAAAGCCTGACCTCCACCGATCTGGATGGTCTCAGCCGTGATAAATGAAGCATCTTTACTTACTAAGAAAGATACCACAGAAGCAACCTCCTCTGGCTGCCCTAGTCTACCTAGCAAGATATTGTTCTTCCAGGAAGCAAATACCTCTGGTTTGGTAGACTTGATCTGAGCATGGAACGGCGTATCAATCGTACCTGGAGACACAGCGTTTACTCTTATTCCGTATTCTGCCAGGTCTTTTGCTAATGCTCTGGTGATTGCATGCACACCAGCTTTAGATGTACCATAAATCCCAGCTCCAGGACCACCGGCATTCCATCCTGCGTTTGACGTATAGTTAATGATGGTAGCATCTTCACCTTTCTTTAGGAAAGGAATTGCTGCCCTCGATGTGAAAAACACTGAATCAAGATTAAGTGCCATGACCGATCTGTAAAACTCAGTAGTCATTTCCTCAAATCGAGATCGACCACCTAGTCCACCTGCATTATTTACCAAAGCATCAATTCTGCCATACTTCTCTCCAATAGACTTGAAGTTTGAAGTTACTTCTGCTTCGTTGGTTACATCAAAACCAAGATACTCAGCAGTAACTCCTGCGTCTGTTAACTCTTTCACTCTCTTTGCTCCGGCTTCATCATCGATACCATTAAGTACCACTGTAAAACCATCGCTTCCTAATCGTTTTGCAACTTCGAAACCAATTCCGCCTGTTGCACCTGTTACTACTGCTACTTTATTTTCTTGCTTATTTCCCATTCTAATTATTCGTTTTATCCGTTAAGTCGTAATATTAAATTTTAAATTATTTTGCTCTAATTGGTTCAATTTTTCCACAAAGCACCCAGACACTAGCCAATGCTATCAATGCCAGTGCGGCTCCTATGACAAATGCTGGTGTGTAGTTTCCTCCGAATGTGAGCCATGGTACCAGGTAAGTCAGTCCCGCAGCTGTCAATTTTGCTGCCATGCCTGCAAATCCTGAAAGAGTGCCTACCGTCTTACCACTGAACAAATCACTTGGTAAGGTTTGGACGTTTCCGATTGCCGTTTGAAAACCAAACAGGATAACCGCCATAATTAATACAGCAGTAATTGGTTCGCCTGGATTAGCCATAGCGATTAATGCCGGAAGCATTATCAGACAACCCAATGTGATGACAGACTTTCTCGTCTTATCTACACTCCATCCGGCCTTCATCCTGTTCTGTGCGAATAAACCACCGAACCATGCACCTAGCATAGCGCCTACATAAGGTACCCAACCGTAAATTCCGATTGCTTTTACGTCCATATTGTAGACTTCAGATAGGTAAATCGGAATCCAAAAGACAAACAACCACCAGATAGGGTCTATTGTAGCTGAAGCAACAATTACACCCCAACTTTTCTTGTTTTTAAGCAGCTCTCCAGTTGATGGGTTGTACCCTTCATCATCTTCTTCTAAATCCTGATTTTTCTGTCCATCCAAAATGTACTTTCGCTCCTCATCGGTAATCCAAGGATGGTTTTTGGGAGGTGATTTCACCAAATACATCCAGGGAAGTAGCCATAAAAAGCCTGTTATCCCTATCAGGACAAATATCATTTGCCAATTAAAGTAGATAGTCAGAAAGGCAATCAGTGGAATAGAGATGATCCCTCCAATGGCTGCTCCAGAGTTAAACAACCCTTGAGCAAAAGCTCGTTCCCTGGTAGGAAACCATTCTGCATTTCCCTTGGCCGCTCCAGGCCAGTTGCCTGCCTCAGCGATTCCTAATATGGATCTAAATATAGCAAAGCCTGCAAAAGATCTAGCGAGGGCATGTAAGGCGGTAGCCACTGACCAGACGCCAATAGATAGAGCAAAGCCGAATCTCGTACCGATCCAATCAAATATTTTTCCAAATATGGCCTGACCGAATGCATACGAGAAAACGAATATTACGGAGATCAACGAGTATATCTCTTTTCTCTCATCCAGGGTTTTATCTGGATAAAGTTGCTCTGAAATCTGAGGCCACAGCACATTGATAGACTGCCGGTCTATATAGTTAATGATAGTAGCCAGAGCTATCAGCCCAATAACCCACCATCTAAGTCCTTTGATATTCATTTTATATTGTGTTAGATGGTTTATCTACTTATTTCCAAAGTACGAAACTCCTGATCCGTCCAGGAAGTCTTCCCGAACCGGACTGAAGGTGTCAATCAACATACCTTCCTCCAGGCACACTGCACTGTGAAGCAAATTAGGTTCGATGTATACACCATCGCCCCCTTTTACGATCTGCTTCTTTCCGTCAATAACAAACTCGAATTTTCCAGAGACACAATAGGTCGCTTGCGTATGGAAGTGTTGGTGAGGTGACCCCTCAGCCCCTTTCTCAAACTTCACCTGAACCATCATTATCTGATTGTCCCATCCAAGAATTTTGCGAGAAACTCCTCCTCCGAGCTCTTCCCATTCCATTCCTTCAGTTAAGACGTAATTTTCGCTATTTCTTCCCATTTTTCTCGATTAGTTTAAATTCTGAAAATTGTAAACTCCCTGCCACTCCAGTGACCCGAGAGCCGTTTTTATAGTATGCTGACTAGACTTGTCCTTATCATTTAGTGAAAATGCAAATTGATAGCTTTCGCCACTTTTAAGGACTATCTGAACAGCCACATAATCCGCAGATTGATGCAATATTTTTAAGTTCTCTACCGAGGTAAATAAATTGAGCGGACGCTCGGATGCATAGTTGTAGCTTCCGTGTACCTCATACAAACTGGCAAAAACAGTATTACCACCTGTGCGACGATGAATCATACCCGGGTCCCTACGTAGATTGAAGTTGGGGTCATTGGCTCCAATTCTTGTCAGGAACATTTCATCTCCCGACTCAACTGTGGAAGTGATTGTATAAAATTTCTTATTGTTAAACCATGTCATTTGATAGTTTTCACCCGTAAGCTTCGTTTGTGCTTCTGCCCATAAGTGCTGATAGCCATCATTTTCGCCCATTGGTGACAAGATGTTGTTGTTTTCAAATTCCTGATTGGATGACATGAAATGACCCTGATAATAAAGCGGTAAATCATATCTGGTACCGGCAGCAGCCTGCACTGAAAACAAATCAATGACCAAGGGGTTTTCTATTTCGTCAATCTCAACAACTGCCATCGTTCTATGCATTTCCACCCCATCATAGGCGTTTAATTCTTTGGCACTCGTTAGCTGCAATTTGTCGGTCGATGTGAAGTAATATGGAGTTCCTGCCACCTTGTCTGCAGCTTTCACCTCATGGTCAAAATGTGAGTCCTTATTTACCACAAGTGTATTATGAGCAACAGTTTCTTTAGACCAGCTATGATTTTCCTTCAAATATCCACCACCGTCTTTGTGTTCTACATTGACCCACCTGGCTGCACCATAATCCTGAATCACCTCTCCAGTTTCATCATACATTAAGAAACCTAGACGATCGAAATGACCATGTCCCATACCGTGTTTGGCATATTTCATTACCACGGTCAAATCGTCCGCTCTCAGTATTCCAATTGCTCCTTCATCCCCTTTAGGTCCATCTGTTATTTCAATACTTTTATAAACAAAAGGTTCGGATTTGCCTTCTGCAATTGCTTTGGCAGCAGTTAGACCCGAATCATTCAAAGGAACCCTACCCTGATCTTCAATTATAGAAAGTAATTGAGGGTCATTTCCTCCATAATGATAGGCCATACTCACAGCCATGACCAGTTCTCTGGATTGGAGTGACATCCCTTTTTGGGAATCATTAATCGGAAAGAATTCACCCTGAGTGTTGGTTTGATTGATCAACGTATAAACTGCTTTGATCAAAAGTCCATCTCTATAATCAAGTATTTCCAAGTCCGGTTTCTTATTGGCCAACCCCTGAGCGAAAATCAGGAATGGATACATGGCATAGCGTTGGTAGTACGGACCTTCTGTGTAATACCCATCAGGTGAAAATGAATGATCCATTTGGGCAATAAACCCACCTTCTTTGTAACCCTTGAGGCTCAAAGAGCCTCCATCATTGTCTGTCAACCCGGACTCTTTGTCCACATCAAATGCATAAAGGGCCCGATCAACCAACTTTTCGTCTCCCATCACCAGACCAATCATACCTACTGCGGCGTTTGCCCAGGTACTGTGATTGTGGAGTCGATTATGAAATCTTGGATTCTCTATTGAGAGGAAATCAGCATAAGGCCGAAAAAGCTCATCATTCAGTTTAGTTATGGTTTCAGTATCTAACCAGTCATAAATGCAATCATAAGCCTGAGACGTGTAAACAAGCCAGTTAGCATCGTTTAAACACTGCCAAAAAAGTTTACCACGTGCATAAGATCTTTTTGCCGGGTGCTTGCCGATGGTCGGCCACATCTTGTGATATTCCAGCAACATTTCCTTGATATACTGCGCATACTTTTCTTCTCCAGTGATTTGAAAAAGCACCCCAGCCTTTTGCATCATAAAGAAATTTAACTTGTGTCTTTGGTGTGTATAGCCTCCTGCCAGATCCTTCGGGATGGGCACCTCGATACCATTCTCGATTTCCGCATCCACCTCCTGACGTGTCTCGTTAACCGACTGATCGAAAAGTGGAACATGGCCTAAGCTTGCGCGCATTGATTCGACACCAGCCTGAGTAACAACTAAGTTAGGGTGTGTTTTGGTATTACCTGAATTTTCTTGTTCAGCACAAGACATCAGCGTTAAAACCATGAATATGGTAATGAGCTTCTTCATTTGTAACAAACTTTTTAACCACATATGACCGATTTCTGCTCTACTATCCATTTAAATTCTTTGAACGTTTGGCAGCTCCTACTGCGTTGCTGTATTATGGCATCAAATGGGTTCTTGAAAACCCTGTATTCTATACGAAATAAAAAGCGACCTCCACGCCAAATGGAGGACGCTCTTGATTATTAATTTTATAAACTAGTTTCCTAAATTCGGATTTCGAACAACTTCATCAGCAGGAATTGGAATGAGGTAATCATCAGGATGAACAAACCCTGGTTTTTCTCCTTCTAGACCTGATGCGCTAAATGCAGTTGGTCCAAGATCTCTTCTAACAATATCATACCATCTCTTTCCCTCGAAAGCGAGTTCAAGTCTTCGTTCTTCCAAAACATCTTCAACAGTTACTGTCCCAGTATGGTCTGCAGGAAAAGTACTTGGTGGGTATTTCACATTGTCACCATCGACCGCTCCATTTCTTGCTCGGGCTCTTACCCTATTCAGGTACAGCTGTGCCTTGCCGTTATCGCCCTGCTCAACTGCTGCTTCTGCAGCGATTAACAATACCTCTGCGTATCGCATGAGCAAGTAATCCAATTCAGATTCTCGTCCATTAGCCGAGATGTTATCACCAGGATATCTGTGATACTTAGCAATAAAAGGTCTGTTAGGGTTGATAGGATCAATAAGACTAAACTGTGTATAATCAACAGGGTTGCCACCATTCAGGTCGGATGAAACAGCTGTCGTATCCAAACTAACAGCTCTTCGATAGTCTCTTCCATCCCAGGTCTCATAAACTGCCAGAGACGGAACCATAACTGCCCAGCCTCCCTGATGTGGATAAGCCTCATTACCAGAGATTCCAGTCAATGGAGCCAGGTAATCAAAAGTCCAGTTCGTTACGTCAACTCCAGTTTGTCCAACGAAATCAAGTACGAATATTGGCTCATTAGAATCTTTGACATCCGCAAAATGGAATAAATTCTGGAAATCATCATCTAATCCTAATCCATATGATCCATCACCGTCATCAATCGACCCACCTATTACTTCCTCTGCTTCAGCAAGCGCATCTCCAAACTCTCCTATAGTCAAATAAACTGACGCGAGATATGAGCTGGCAGCTGCTTTTGATGGTATGGATTTATTTGGAACCGTATTGGGTAAAACTGACTTTGCAAATTCCAAATCTGATACAATCAATTCGTAAACCTCTTCAACTGAATTCGGAGTAGCACTACTCAAAGCCTCTACATCTGCAACAGGTTCATCTATGATAATTACAGGTCCAAACTGGCGCACTAGATGGTAATACGCCAAAGCCCGGACAAAGCGTGCCTGCCCAGTAATTGTATTCAAGCGATTCTCGTCCGCAACAGTTATATCTTCATCACTGGCAGCAATTGATGCCCCAAATATGGTTAGGTTACAGGCTGACACGATATCCCACATAGCTCCCCATGAAACATTCGTATTGCCATTATCTGCTATATCAGTGAATCGGTTATGATCAATTCTTTCCTGGCGTGTACCTGGGTCACCAATATCCACCATATCGCTTCGTAGCATTATCTGTATGGACGTTTCCCTGGCAAGAAAAAAGCGATGATGCATCCTGTTATATACGCCGTTCATAGCGTTCTCTACAGATGCCACATCAGTGAAGTATGTTTCGGGTACTAGAATCCCTACTGGTTCTTCTACTAAATCGGAACAAGCAAATGTTGAGCATCCTAGTATCAACAAAAGCAAAGATTTATATGTATTCATAATAAGTCTTTTTTAGAATTTCAAATTAACGCTGAATGTGTAGGATCTGATTGTCGGATAGTTTCCATAATCAAATCCATTGGTCGTGTTGGGATTCCTGGGGTTGCCAGGGTTATTACTTTCACCACCACCCCCGAAATAGTTCACTTCCGGATCCAGTCCTGAATACCCTGTAATCGTTAGTAGGTTTTGAGCACTAAAGGACACTCTGGCATTCGATAAACCTACTCTTTGCACAATATTGGCAGGTATCCTATAACCAATGGAAACGTTTTTCAACCGAATATAGCTTCCGTCCTCAACGAAGCGAGTGGATAATTCTCTGAGCGAATTATTCCCAACTCGAGGGATATTGCTTTCAGGGTTTTCCAGAGACCAGGCGTCTAGTACATCTGTAATTGCATTTGCATCGCCATTCATCAATTGTACACGTGTCAGATTGAATACGTCTCCCCCTTGTTTGCCTTGAATAAAAACATTCAAATCAAAGTTTTTATAGGTAACTGTGTTATTAATACCATAGGTAAAGTCCGGTGTTGGATCTCCGATTATTTGTTGGTCCTGCGTATCGATTACACCGTCATAATTCCCCTCTTCATCAGCCACTTCAGCAAACATTGGGTCTCCAATCGTTCCACCTGCGAGCATCGCAGTACCTTCAGGAAGTTGGCCACCTACATAGACTCCTTCATAGACATATCCCCAAAAGGCACCTGGAACTTCCCCTTCACGAAGAATGTGTGTCCGTTCTCTGCTGAAATACCCCGGAGAAGCATCCAAATAAACGTCTATTCCCTCATTCATCTTAATTATTTCAGTGCGGTTTGTCGACCAGTTTAAATTGGTTGTCCATTGCAAATTATTGGTATAAATGTTGGTAGATGATAAGGCAATTTCAAGTCCTTTATTATTAATCTCACCAACATTCTTAAGAGCAAACCGAGTCAAGTATCCTAAGTATACAGGCGTGTTGTAATTCGGCATCAATAGGTCTTTGGTGTCTATATTATAATAGTTCACTTCCATGTTGATTTTATCATCAAACAATCCAAGGTCAAGTCCAAGGTTGGTTTGATAAGAGGACTCCCATCTCAGGCTGGCGTTTGCAAGCTGATCAGGAACTACCCCTGGAACCAGTTGCCCTCCTGCCAGACCTATCACGTTATCAAATGTGGCGAATGAAGACAATGCTGGGATAGATGTATTTCCCGTCACTCCGTAGCTCGCCCTTAGTTTCAGATTAGAAATTACAGGGTTATTCCTTAAAAATGCCTCATTGGAAACTCTCCAACCCAAGGCCCCAGAAGGGAAAATAGCATATTTCTCACTTTCCGAAAATCTGGAAGACCCATCCCGTCTGACGGTAGCTGTCAACAGGTATTTATCGTCCCAATCCAAATTTACCCTGGCATATTGTGATAAAATTTCCGTTTTCGAATAGCTAGAATAAGGTGTTAAAGGAACATCTGCACCACCTAAATTATGATAACCAAAGCTGTCTTTGATTAAACCCTGGGATCCTGCTCCAAATCGTTCCGTTAAGTCGCTCTGATACGAATGACCTGCCACAAAAGTCAAATTACCCTTACCTATTTTTCGCGTATACGTAGCATAATTCTCATTGAGTAAGTAATTAGACTGTCTATTTTCAATTGTTGCTCTTCCTCCAAAACCCTGATCTGTTTCTGTCAGCGTAGACGGGATATATCGAGCATCGTTTTCATTAATTGTGCGAATACCGAGCGTAGATCTAAAACTTAACCCTGGAAGGATTTTATAATCCAAATAAAAATTCGCTCTGTTTCTATCCTCTTTGAGAACATTCTGCCGTTCTGTGGCCACAGCATAGGGGTTATCAAGAAAGCCACCTACGTTTTGAGAAGTAAAGGTTCCATCCTCATTGTATATACCCAAATCTGGTCTAAATCTGAACATCAAACCAATCACATCATCTCCCCCTCCATTAGTAGTCTCACCTGTAGACTGTGTAGAAACTCCATTCTTCTCACTTCTACGAGTAAAAAGGTTTACACCTATTTTCAATTTATCATTTACCTGCGCATCGGCGTTTACGAGAAAAGAGTATCGCTCGAATGCCGAATTAATGATCACCCCCTCCTGGTTGAAATAGTTTGCTGATGTGAAAAAGTTGATTTTATCACTTCCTCCAGCTACAGAAAATTGATGATTATGAACCGTTCCATCCCTGAACAATACGTCCTGCCAATCCGTATTAGCTGGCCCCTGCACATAGGCAGGATTTAATAAGGTCTGATAATCTGCGTATTGATCTGCGTCCAGCAGATCCAACCTGTTGGATGTTTCCGATGAGGATATTGTTGAATTCACTTCAACTGTAATTTTGCCTGGCACTCCTTTTTTGGTAGTCACCATAATGACTCCATTTGATCCCCTAGAACCATAAATAGCTGAAGCAGAGGCATCTTTCAAAATTTCTATCGATTCGATATCACTTTGCTGAGGCATAGTAGCTCCAACAAATCCATCTACTACTATTAGCGGGCTACTACTAGCGGAAAAAGACGTAGTACCTCTAATCTTAATACCGATAGGAGCTCCCGGCTCACCGCCATTTTCTGACTGTACTACCACACCAGCGGCTCTACCCTGTAACGCCTGAGCTGCGTTCAATACAGGAAAGGCTTGAAGTTCTTCGGCTTTTACAGAAGATACACTACCGGTGATATCGCTTTTCCGAACACTACCATAACCGATTACGACTACTTCGCTTAACTCAGCAATATCAACCTCTAGAGAGACATTAATGATGGATCGCCCATTAACCGGAATAGTTTGCCGAATATATCCGATGAACGAAACCACTATCTCCGCATCTGGGGAAGCGGATAAGGAATAGTTCCCGTTGATGTCAGTAACAGTTCCTGTACTGGTCCCCTTAACCTGTAAAGTAACTCCAGGCAACCCTTCACCAATCTCATCAGTGACCTTACCACTAATAGTCTCCTGTGCGTATGCGCTCATTGAAACTAAGCAAATGAACAGGACTAAGAGGCTCTTGACCTTATTAGTTCGTCCTATGATACTTTGTAAAAAATCATTCATAGATTACTTGTTTATTGAATATTTATTTAACTGTTCAATTTTCTGAAACCCCACGGGCACTTCTCACATAAATGAACTCATTTCAGGAGTCCATTTTGGGCTTTTATACGAAAAGACTATCCACCATTGTAAGCTTTCTATCATTGTGTTTTGGGTTACTGAAATATTTTCCAGTTAAATTAATTGATTATTAACTGGTCGACCAATTTAATATACTCCAATTTGATAGCCAAATTATTTTGATTATTTTTCACTAACTATTTAAGATTCATGTAAAATTGCGGATTTTGCAATTTGAACATTTATTTATCTCAATTCCAACCTCCAGTATTACGGTTTAAGTAGGGCCTGCTGAAAAACGCTTCTGGTAACGTAACTGCATGACTTTCATTGTGAT
>JAMWZA010000296.1 GCA_024305105.1 Marinoscillum sp. | reverse complement strand
GATCCTGGCTCAGGATGAACGCTAGCGGCAGGCCTAATACATGCAAGTCGAGCGGTAGAAGAGCTTTCGGGTTCTTTGAGAGCGGCGCACGGGTGCGTAACACGTATGCAACCTACCTTTTACAGGGGGATAGCCCGGGGAAACCCGGATTAATACCCCATGGTACTAATGATCGGCATCGGGATTTAGTTAAAGATTTATCGGTAAAAGATGGGCATGCGTCTGATTAGCTAGTTGGAGGTGTAACGGACCACCAAGGCGACGATCAGTAGGGGTTCTGAGAGGAAGGTCCCCCACACTGGCACTGAGATACGGGCCAGACTCCTACGGGAGGCAGCAGTAGGGAATATTGGGCAATGGGCGAGAGCCTGACCCAGCCATGCCGCGTGCAGGAAGACGGCCTATTGGGTTGTAAACTGCTTTTATACGGGAAGAAAAGGCCCATGCGTGGGACATTGCCGGTACCGTATGAATAAGCACCGGCTAACTCCGTGCCAGCAG
>JAMWZA010000295.1 GCA_024305105.1 Marinoscillum sp. | reverse complement strand
GAACAGCGAATGCTTCGTTTGCAGATGAATCCGCACTTTATCTTCAACGCCTTGTCCTCCATTCAGAATTATATCCTACAAAGTGACACCAAAGAGTCAGTCAAGTACCTCGCCAAATTTGGAAAGCTCATGCGTCAGATTTTGGAACATAGCCGTGAGGAGTTTATCACCATCGAAGAGGAGGTGGATATGCTGACCAATTACCTGCAGATTCAGCAGTTGCGATTTGCTGGTGCTTTTGATTATCATATCAAGGTATCAGAGGAGCTAGATCAATCAGCAGTTAAGATACCACCACTTTTTGCTCAGCCTTTGGTAGAAAATGCCATCGAGCATGGGCTGGCAGGAGTAGAAAATGGATTGGTGACTATTTCCTTCTCTAAAACTGAAGGAGGTGTAAGCTTGCAAGTGTCTGATAATGGAAGGGGAATGAATGTGGAATCAAAATCTATATCGGAGCATAAGTCCCTGGCTTCTGTGATAACACGGGAGCGATTGGACATACTCAGTTCGCGATTTAAGACCAG
>JAMWZA010000294.1 GCA_024305105.1 Marinoscillum sp. | reverse complement strand
ACAAGGCGTTGAAGATAAAGTGCGGATTCATCTGCAAACGAAGCATTCGCTGTTCAATATCAGAAACAGCCTGTTGGTGCTTGTATTTCCGTTGCTGATAAAAAATAAACCCTGCCAAAACGACCAATAGAAGTGCAACACCGGCTACTACTAACTGGGTATTCCGCTGACTTAGTTCCAGCGCTTGAATTTGTGCCTGCTGTGAAAGTGTGGCTATTTCAGTGTCCTTCTTTTCGGTTTCATACTGAGTTTCTAGTGTAGCTATTTGTTTGTTTTTCTGTTCGTTGAACAAGCTATCGTTTAGCTCTTTAAATCGTTTATGTAACTGATAGGCTGATTTGAAATCACCCAAATTCTCATGAGCCTCCGCCATAATTCCAAAGACATCTTTAATGCGCGATTTTTCTCGAATGATGGTATAATACTCTAACGCTTTATTGGCATATTCAATACACTGTTCCAGTTCATTCAATGCTAGAGACGCCTCAGCCAATCTCATATTCGAATAACCAAGATTCCATGGGCTACCATCCAACCCAATTAGATTAATCGTAGAAAGATAATACTCCCTTGCCCTCCGAGGCTTTCTCATTTGAAGGTAGGAATCCCCGATCAGGTTATTAGCTGAGGCAATGCGTATGGTATCTCGGTGCTGAACTCCATAGTAGTATGCTTTTTTGAGCAATTGCAAAGCAGAATCCGGCGCTCCATTTCTATTGAGAATGTATCCCGTGGTGATATAGCTGTTAATAACATTGAATGTATCATTAACCGCTTCGTATGCTTCTATGTCTTTCTTTAAAATGACCAATGCCAACGAATCATTG
>JAMWZA010000293.1 GCA_024305105.1 Marinoscillum sp. | reverse complement strand
CTTCTTAACATTAGCACATGCCTCTTCAAATCCACTCCCAAAAAACTGCGCAGTACCATATTGCATCTGGCCCATGAAGAGTAAAGCTCTTGGATTCTTGGAATCAATAGCCAAGGCTTGATTGTAAAGCCCGAATATAACTGGCGAAAGCGTCTGACCTCTTGTAGCTGGATCAACTGTAAGTCTTAGCATTTGCGCAAACCCTTCCAGTGCCAGTAATTCTGCGTTTTTCTCCATCTTCTTACCTTTCGAAATGAGATCAAGCGCCGAATTTAAAGTGGTTTCACGACGGTCCATATTGCCATCATTGCTTGCCATAATACACAACACCTGTGCCTGGTAATATAATGGTAACCATTCACCAGATTCCTTTTGAGCGATGCGCTCAAAATAGTTACTCGCTTTCTTGTACTCAGTAGCTGTATCTGCGTTGTCAATTAGTTCTTTTCCTTTCAAAATCGCTGATTCAAACTTTGATTGCGAAATCGATACGAACGAAATGAATGCTAAGATGGAAGTGATAAAAAGTCTCATAATAATTTAGTTTAAGGTGATTTGTTGAATAAGATTTTTGCCTGACAATATGAATCGTGCTTCCTCATACTTTGCAGGTCCAAACCGACTGGGAGCATTATTGGAGAATGCATACGGCTCTGTAGGAATACCCATGAAATTGGCGTCTAATTTCCCATTGTTGTTCTTGTCATGAAAAACAGAGATGGCATATTCTCCTGAAGGCAGATTACTAAACAGAATTCGTACAGTTTCCTGATTGTAAATAATCGTATCTGCATCCCATTGAGCATCCTTTAGGTAGGTATCTGAGCTATTGAACAATGACGCTCGCATTTTACCTTCGGTAGTGCTAATGTTGCTAACCTCTACGATTAAGTCAGTATTTTGAGCGTATGTCAATGATCCTATCATTAGGCATACCACGATTAATAGTGTTTTCATTTTAGTATTTAGTATTTATTATTTGATTATAGATTTTCGATTTGTTTGTTGAATGCGCCAATGGTTAAAAA
>JAMWZA010000292.1 GCA_024305105.1 Marinoscillum sp. | reverse complement strand
TAACCTTTAGCTTCCCTTCATATTAATATTCCAAGAAGCGAATTTATTAACTTAAAGATAGGAAAGTCAGGTATAGAACCATGCGCTAACCAGGTACAGAGACCTATTGGGCGATTTGGTACCTGCTTTCCCATCTTAAGTTTCAGATAGATATTCGGGAGTCAGTGTGTAGCTGAACGTCCCACTATTAAGGTTTAGAAAGATTAAGTTATGAAGAAAGTTGAAAGACTACAATTGGTTTATCGCTTTATTGTTGGGATAGACGTGAGCAAAGAAAGTATGGATGTCTGTATGATCGATATGGTCACGCAGCGTCAGTTTACCATCTGTTTAACAAACACATCAGAAGGCTACATCAAGCTCAAGCGATGGATGAAACAGCATGGAAATGATGATCATGAACAGACATTATTCTGTATGGAGCACATGGGCATCTACACTCAGAATCTGGTCAAGTACCTGATGAGTAGAGGTGGAAAAGTATGGCTAGAGTCTTCTCTTCATATTAAGCGAAGCATTGGTCTAGTGAGAGGAAAGAGTGATAAAATCGATGCTGAGCGTATTGCCAGGTTTGCCATGGTTCATCAGCAGCATGCTAAACTGGTGAAGCTTACTCATCCCACATTACAGCGATTACAGTACCTGATGCGCCTCAGAGCTCGATTATTGAAAAGCAAGCAAAGCCAGGAGTTGGCCATCAGTGAAACGGAGCACTTTGATAAGAAAGCTGCCAATGAAATGAAGCGGCTCAGTAAAACAGCTCTTGAAGGTCTTGCTAAATCACTGAAGAAAGTTGAGGAGAAGATGTTAGAGGTGATCCAGATGGACCGAGAGGTTCGCGCCTTGTATGAACTGATCACCTCGGTAAAGTGTGTAGGTAAAGTGTTAGCCACAGATCTGATCGTGTACACACATGGGTTTACCCGTATGCTAGACGGTAAGAAACTGGCTTGCTACTGCGGAGTAGCTCCGTTTGAGTATAGCAGTGGGACCAGCATCAAAGGCTCTCCAGGAACATCGAGTTTTGCCAACAAGGTATTGAAATATCACTTACATATGGCAGCTATGAGCGCGATCAGACATTGTCCGGAATTGAAAGAATATTATCAGCGTAAACGAGAGGAAGGAAAAGGGAAGATGACCATTTTAAATGCAATTCGAAATAAATTATTACATCGAATTGTGGCAGTGGTCAAACGTGGAACACCCTATCAGGATAGAATTGTACTAAAAAAAGTCGGAATGGGTTGATTTTACCATAGATATC
>JAMWZA010000291.1 GCA_024305105.1 Marinoscillum sp. | reverse complement strand
TGGCAAAGTAGGAGATAGCCTTACGGTAGAGCAAGGATACGAGGCAGCGAAGCTTTCAGCTATTGCCCAACTTGCTGCGTTGAAAGCGGAGATTGGCGATTTGAATAATGTGGTGCGGATTGTGAAAGTAACAGGCATGGTCAATAGCACTCCTGACTTCACCAATCATCCAGAAGTAATCAATGGTTTTTCGGATTTGATGGTGGAAGTTTTCGGTGATCGTGGCAAACATGCCCGAGCTGCTGTAGGGATGGGTTCTCTGCCCAGAAATATTGCGGTGGAGATCGAAATGGTTGTGGAGGTAAGTGATTAACTCATCATTTAATAAGTCAATTTTCAAATGAACAGTCACCCTGAACTAGTTTAGGGCTAACAACATTAGTTGATAACTACTTAAACAAGTCGAGAATGACTGATCTTAATTGATTCAACCCTTACTTCTAAGGTTTAAAACTTAAACGTATAGACCAGGTTCGGGATCACCGGAAGTTGGTAGCTCTTTTCGATTTCTTCTGTTGGCTGAATGTAATATTCCCGCACAAGTGCCTGATTATTCGTGATGTTGTTGGCATCCAGTTTTAATTCACGAGTTGTGTTGCCTTTGTTGCGGCGGATTCCTACTGACAGATTAAGGGAAAACACATCCTCTCCCTGCAAACCGAGCGTATTAGACTCATCGTATATGGTATGACCAGCGTCCTGACTCGCACTTAGATCAATAGCCGTATATCTACCTCCACCAAGTAGCGCCAATTTAGTGTTAACAAACATAACCCGATTGTTTTCTGCCTTTCCGATTGCAAACTCTTTTCCACCAATGAAATTAACAATGTAGTTGCCATTGAAGGCAGTGGATCGCTCGATACCATCAGCGGCTGTGTACACTGACTCGTAGAGAGAGACAGTGCTCATATAGTATAATCCATTGTGGAAAAACCGTTCGAAAGTAAGCTCCAGACCATAATTTTTGCCGGTTCCCTCATTTACCAAGGGGATATCACCGTAAGTGTCTGATTCATTAAGCAACGAGTAGCTGCTTTCAGGAGTGTTGTCAATAGGCACTTGATAGAGATGCTGATAATATATTTCTGCCTTAAAGTGTGTCTGTGGGCCTACCATCCAGTCATAACCCATGACAAAGTGCGCAGCCTTTGATGGTTTGAGGTCGATATTTGGCTGAAGAACTGTTCCATTATCCTGAGAGATTCGGGCTAGATACGTGCTGATGGAATTGACCTTGCTGTGCAACCCAAAACCTGCGTTGACTGAATTACGGTTGTTGATTTTCCAACGCATAGCCATTCGGGGTTCGATGGAGGTTGCCTGGTTTAGGTTAAAGTACATCGAGTGCAAACCGGTAGTTAGTGTCCAGTTATCATTAAGTCGGTATTTCCAAGAAACGAACCCCTGGGCGATTTCTGTTTGACCATTGTCATTTAATACACTTTCCAGG
>JAMWZA010000290.1 GCA_024305105.1 Marinoscillum sp. | reverse complement strand
CTTCCATTTCTGAAAGTGCTTTCGTAGCGAGGGGGGGAATCGAACCCCCGACCTCTGGGTTATGAATCCAACGCTCTAACCATCTGAGCTACCTCGCCTTATTTGTGGGTTAGTTTCTTTTTAATTCAAACAAATACCCTATATTAACCAACTAATAATCGAACGTTTCGACCTTCATCTGCTGGTCAAATCCTTAAAGGAGTGCAAATGTAAAAAGTTTTCTTTTTTATCATAGCATATTGTCGATTTCAATTTTTTTTTTACATTGATTCAAAAATCATCACCTATGCCTAAGGAAAAATTTGTTGGTGAGTATCCTATAAATGCATCGAAAAAAATGCTTTATCCGTATTTCAGTACGGCTTCTGGTCTAGCCCAGTGGTTTGCGGATGACGTAAATATCAACGAAGATAAAGTATTCACTTTTTTGTGGGATGGAGATGAGAATAAAGCTCGCATGATTTCCAGTAGAACGAATTCACTCGTCAAATTTGAATTTATCGACGATGAGGACGAAGATCCACCATATGTCGAGTTTAAACTGGATATGAACGAATTAACTCAGGAGGTTTTTATTCGTGTTACAGACTACAATGACATGGATGCCGAGGAGACCAACGAGCTTTACGAAAGTCTTATTCATGATCTAAAAGAAATTGTGGGAGGGTAAACTAACTCCTGGATTCTTGCGTTTTCCCTTTTGTAATACTTAAAGCATATTTGCGGTCCCAATGCGCAAGATCGACAAACTCATACTCAAAGCTTTTATTAGCCCATTCATCCTGACGACTGTAGTCGCCACATTCGTGTTGGTGATTCAGTATATGATGAAGTATTTCGATGATTTTGTAGGAAAAGATCTTGGGTTCGAGGTATTTGCCGAACTCATATTTTACTTCAGCCTAAACATGATGCAGGCCGCATTGCCACTAGGTGTATTGGTTTCATCATTGATGACTTTTGGAAATCTGGGAGAGCATTTTGAGCTTACGGCGATTAAGAGCGCAGGAATCTCGCTATTGAGAGCTCTCAGGCCTATATTCTTTTTTGTCGTCCTGTTAACTATTGCAGCATTTAATTTCTTCAATTATGTGGTTCCAGCTGCCAATTTGCAGGCATACAGTTTATTATATGATATAAAGCATAAGAAGCCTGGACTTGACATCAAGGAAGGTGTTTTTTACAATGGAATTCCAGATTACAGCATTAAGGTAAAAGAGAAACTTCCAGATAATCAGACATTAAAAGAGGTGCTTATCTACGATCATACTGGAGGCAGGGGAAACAATCGTGTAATCCTTGCAGACTCCTCTAGGATGTACATGATTAATAATGAGCGCTACCTGAAGTTGGAATTGTACGATGGAAATTACTACAGTGAAGAGCCTAAAGCTAGAAACCCAGTTGATCAATTTTACCGTACCAAATTTGATCGAATGGATATGGTCTTCAACTTGTCATCTTTTGATCTGAAAAGGACCAAAAAGGAGTTGTTTCAGAACAACCGTCAAATGAAAAATATTGCCGAATTAACGGTTGACATAGATTCGCTCGAATTCTCTGTAGTAGAGACCAAGTATGGATTTTTCAGGAACGCGAAAGGTTTTTTTTCTTACCACATGGATACATTAGATATTGACCTGAAGAAAGTGGTGGATGATCGAAATGCAAGGAAAAAAGCCCGTCTTGATAGCGCTAAGAAGGAGCTGGAGGCATCCGTATTTGCTTTTCTAGTGCAGGAGAGGCCTAAGGTTGGTTTGGATACGAACACTCAACTTTCTAAAATACATCAGGCAAAGCAGCTTCCCCGAAAGGGAGCCATTCCAGAGTTGAAGACGAATGCCTCAATAGAGAAAAATGATAGCTTAAAAC
>JAMWZA010000029.1 GCA_024305105.1 Marinoscillum sp. | reverse complement strand
TCATTCAACTGTGTTTCTTCAGAAGTAGACATGGCCTCAACAATTTTATAACTCACAATTGCCACACCAACAGAGCGATTATTTATGATCTCATTATTAAATATTTCCGTCTTTCTTGTTGCAAGCAGCATGAGTCCTGTGCCCGGCGGAACAGTCGCTACGACGTTACCTTCGGGAGCAAAATTTCTAAAATTGTTACTGATCACCTTGTTATTAAAAACGCGTGTGGTATGTCCGGTCTGAGTCAGTCCCGGCAGATCAAATACCAGGATTCCTCCGGTATTGTCATGAGCGTAATTGTTATATACTTCTACCCATCTGGAATTTTCACTTTCGATCCCCGCCACATTGTAGTAAGCTTCGTTGTTTCGAATAATGACACTATCTGATTGTCCTACATAAATTCCTGCATCAGAAGCACCAATAGCGATGCAGTTTTCAACCATAACATTTTTACACAAAACCGGATAAAAGGAATAGGCACCATTAGATTCTTTAGGTTCTCCAGTCCATTGCGACTTGATGTTTCGAAAGGTGATTCCATCAGTATCGGTAACCTTAATGTTATCGCCTTTAGAATCCTGAATTGTGAAATTTTCAATGGTTATGCTAACGCCATTAGCAATTTTAAGCCCTTCAGCACCCTCTTCCTGCATCTGGAAAGAAAGAATTGTTTTATCAATACCTTTCCCCCTAATAATCAGGTGTTTATTACCATCCACTAAAAGTGATCGTGTAAACATAAAGTGGCCTTCAGGGATCTCTATAACCGTGCTATCGCCTGCTGTAATGAGCTGAGTTTGCAAATCTCGCTCTATGGACTTCCAATCAGTGCCTAGCTCCTCTACTGATGGAGAAGCGCATGAATAGATCCACATCACTAGTATAAAAAATGGGAATGTAGTTTTCATTCTCAAAAGATAATCAATCTTTTAGAATCATGCATTTCAAGGCTCAACCGCCCGAGAATTACCTTCGTAAGCCTCTGGTTTCAAATTAATCAATTCGGTTCCATGCATCGGCATATATTTTCCACTCTCCTGCTACCTTTATCCACACAATTAGATACTTTCCTTTCCATTCAGAAATCGACCCATCCTTTCGTAGCGTCTTACCATTGTAATAGCCTATGTCATAAGCTGTGGTTCCTACAACCTCTATTTCGATTGGGTCAACTTGGTGCAGTAGAACTTGTACTCCCTTTGGCAAGAACCAGCGTTTTTTAATAGCCTCTCTACCGATAATAATATCGGAGCCAGGAGGTAGTATTTGAGCGTTTTTTGTATAGGAATGTGCCAGGCTATCGTATTCCTGATTCATGTAGTATCTGGAGAAAGAAGTAATCTTTTCTTTAATCCTAATGACCTCTTCATTGTCAGGTTGTGCTTCAACAATTAAAGGTAAGTAAAACATAACTATTCCAAGAAATAGCCCTTTCATCTTACTATGGTTTTGTTCATACTAAAACAACAACACATTTTTAGAATCCCCCTACTACTTCAACCATTCCGGCTTTGTCGTTACCACGTCAGCTTCCAACATATTGAGTAGTTGGTACAATCCGAAGTATGTTCGATTGACATAAAGACCATGCCTGGAACCCCTTGGGTGCTTAGAGTTTCTGAGTTCTTTCATGTTCCCAAGTCGCTCACTAAGGTTATAGATTTTCTTGAAGTAATTATTGTCTGCAAAGTCAAACGAGTCACTATGAAATGGCTGACCTAGGAGCATCGTCATTTCCTTGAAGATGGAAATGTACAATTCTTTTTCATGATCCGAATCGTCTTCATAGATAAAATTAAGACGGTACAACAAAGGCATCAGCTCCTCATCATTGGCAACCAAATCTTTGCTCATCAACCGAAAATAGGCCTCATAAAAATCCTCTGGAATTTCTTTCACACATCCAAAATCAATGATCCCTAAAGTACCCTCTTCACGCATCAAAAAGTTTCCAGGATGTGGATCCGCATGCACCTCTTTTAGGTTATGAATCTGATGGTGATAAAAATCCCACATGGCCTGACCAATTTGGTTCTTAATATCCTGAGTAGGATTCCCTGATAAAAACTCTTTAATGTGTTGACCATCTATCCAGTCCATTGTGATGACTCTTGGTGAGGACAACTCTTCATAATATGTCGGAAAGAACAGATTGGAAATATCCTTACAGGCCGCACTGATTCGCTTCGAGCGTTCTACTTCCAGTACATAATCCGTTTCCTCCAGGAGTTTACCTTCGACTTCATCTATGTACTGATCCAGCTCCTTTTCGTTGAGACCAAACAACCTTAATGCGAAGGGCTTGACTAATTTCAAATCAGATCGAACACTGTCCGCTACTCCGGGGTACTGGACCTTTACGGCATATACGTGACCTTCCTTTTCGGCTCGGTGAACCTGACCAATCGAAGCGGCATTCACTGCATTTTTGGTAAATGAATCAAACAGGTTTCCGGGAGTATCTCCGAAATATTTCTGAAACGTTTTAACGACTAGCGGAAAGGACAATGGAGTAGCACTGTACTGACTCATCGCAAACTTATCCTGATATGCCGTTGGTAACAAGTTCTTATCCATTGCCAACATCTGAGCTACCTTTAAGGCACTCCCCTTCAATTCACTCAATGAATCATAAATATCTTCCGCATTGTCCTGATCCAATTGATTGCGATCTGTGTTGCGATCTTTCAATTTACGTCCATAATGCTTCAGGTAGTTACCACCAACTTTGGCGCCTGTGGTCACAAATTTTGCTGCTCTTGATACTTTGCCTACTGGAATTCTCCCGTGCTCTTTCATAAATTCTTAATCTTAACAGTGCAACATTTGGTAGAACAAAAAGGTTGAATAATTCTGAATAAATAATCTAAGTCTATGTTAAAAAACCTGGGGTTCGTTATAGCTTACTTGATTTCGTTGATCGCGCTTAGTCAGGAACTAGACTATCCTCCGACCATCCAACGCCCCACAGTTACCGACTACTTTGGAAATGAAATCATCGACGAATACCAGTGGCTGGAAGCGATAGACCGACCTGAGGTACAAATCTGGGTAGAAAATCAGAGTGAATTGGCCAGAAAATTCCTAAAGAAAACAGCCAATAGGCACAACTCAACGAACCTGATGAATAAATACATGGTTCGCGAAATCAGGTGGAACACCCATCACAACATTAATTTTGACAACAATCGCGATGAGAATTACCGCTTTTTCTATCAAAATCAATTCACCACTCCTTCCATTTACTATAAGGAAAATTCGTTTAATGATTTCAAAGTATTAGTGGATCCACGTGACATCTCCGGCAAGGACAAGATCGTTCTTCAGTCATTCGCACCATCAAAAGACAACCAATATCTCGCGTATTCATTCAACAGAAATGGATCCGACTGGCGAGAAATCCAGATTGTCAGTACCTCCAATCAAGGCTCACCCACCGAATCACTTAAAGACGTTCGGTTCAGTGGTATCAACTGGTTTAGAAACGGATTTTACTATACCAAATATCCTCCTTCATCTATTACTGAAAAACTAGGAAAGCCAGCCATCTACTACCACCGACTATTTACTGATCAGGCGGAGGATTCCCTTGTATTCAAGTCACCCAACCCAAATGATGAATTGCACCTCTATTCCAACTTTGATGAGACCATCTTTGTGCTGGAAGTAGAGAACCGAATAGATCATCAACACAGCTATTTCTATTACGACCCAACAGAAGAAATCAAGGCGTTTCGACCGCTTTTCTACAAGGTCAACTTCTCCTTAACATTTGTTGCCTACAAAAATGGTCAGTTAATTATGCGAGCCGCGTCAGGTGGTAAGACACAACTCGTGACTATTGACAAAAAAGCCCCCGGAGATCTGAAAATAATCTCACCTACTATTGACGAGGCTTACCTAACGAATTATGAGTTGCTACCCGACGAGATTATTTTAAGCTATCAGGCAATCGATCAACCCTACCTGGTGGCTATTGATTACCAAGGCAACGTAACAAACCAATCCAAACTTCCCTCCGGAGTAACCGTCAGTTCCATTGGCTATCAGAAAGCCAATAAGGAAGTGCTTTTCTACCTTGAATCCTATACAATCCCGCCGGTAATCTGTCGCTTGAACAGGCAAACCTTTACTTATGAGATTGTTGAACGAACTGGTGTAAACTTTAATTATCAGGACTTCAAATATGAAGTTCGAATGGTCAAATCCAATAGTGTAGAAATACCAGTATTTCTGGTCTATAAAGGAGAACTTAAATCCAACCGACCAACACCAGTTCTCCTTAAAGCCTATGGCGGTTTTGGGGTCATCAGCACGCCCAGGTACGACCCAAACACCATCTACTTTATAGAGCAGGGTGGAATATTTGCCTATGCTTATGTAAGAGGTGGTGGAGAAAAAGGTAATGATTGGTGGAATCAAGGTAAGTATTTTAATAAGAGCAATGGGGTTAATGACTTAATTGCTGTTAGTGAATACCTCATTGCTGAAAATCTCACCGAAAAGAAGAAAATAGCCATCACTGGTGCTTCTCATGGGGGGTTATTGGCTGGGAGTGCGCTATCCAAAAGACCAGACCTTTTTGGTGCTGGTGTTTTTCATGCTGGATTAATGGATATGCTCAGGTATGAACACTATACAGTTGGTTCTAAATGGACCAATGAATTTGGATCAACCGCGGATTCTGTGGGGTTTTATAACCTAATCAGCTATTCTCCATACAACCAGCTAAAACCTGAGATCAACTACCCACCATCACTTTTTGTTACAGGTCAATCTGATGATCGCGTGCCTCCATTTCATAGCTATAAAATGGTCGCTCGTATGCAGAATCTAACCAGTCAAAATAACCCAATTCTTCTTTGGGCCAAGCGCGGAACAGGACATTATGGCCCGAACAACATGGAAGATCGATTAATGGAAAATGCTTACATCATGGGATTTCTGGATGAATTCATCCTATCAAAGGATGACTAGCGTTGCTGAAACATAAACTTGGCAAAATCAATCATGGAGTCTAGTGGTCCTTTGCCTACCAGATCCAACCCAAGATTCACCGACTTCTCAATTGCTGCATCTGTCTTTTCGAAATCTGTGCTGTCATCATTTGCCCAAAAACGTGTGATAAACATGAAATGTAACCAGAAGGCCTTGCCGTATTGACTGGTAAATGGTCTTTCAGCAATTTCGCTGGTATCTTTCCCTTCTATCACCAACTCATTAATGTAGTCTTCAAAGCGCTTCTTTAACTGATCGAGAAAATAGGGATTCATTTCTTGCTTAGGCACTTCTTCAAAACGCTTCAATACAAAACTGCGGTTTTCTTTGAGTACTTCCAGCCATGTAAAATAAAATGCCAGGAGTTTTTCCCTTACAGAGTACTCCACATAGGCAGCATCCTTCTCTATTGCTTCGACAGTCTCATTCAACCAATCCGCCCATATGCTTCTCTCCAACGCTCTGAAAGAATTAAAATGTTTGTAAAACTCACTTTCAGTGCTCTTAAGATTTTTCGCAAATGCAAAAACAGAAGCAGGATTGTGCCCGCTAATCAATACCTCTTCAATGAAAGCCTTTTTAAAATCGGCTTTAGAGATGACTTTTTTTCTACTTTTTGTTGCAGTCTTTTCCATATATTGTCTCTAACCCGTTGATTAGAGAAAAAGTTAGTATTTGAAATCATTTTTTTATGAAAATCAATGTTTTATTACTCTTGAGTCTGATAATGAATCAGCAAGTTGCTATTAGTCAGTCACTAATCGCTACTGATGTAGTGGATAAATCCATCGCATACCACGACCCAGAAGGCCTTTGGAATACCTTTACAGGAACATTACATCTGGCTGAGGAACGTGAAGAAGGTGATCGCTACACCAAATTCTCAATAGATAACTCAAATGGAAAGTGGGTTTTTGAAAGAGATCAAACGAAACACGGCATGTTATTGGACTCTTGTTTTACTGTTTCAGGAGAGGCTGAATGTGAGCGTATAGAGACCATTAGAAATTACTATCTCTACCTCTGGGGGTTACCAATGAAACTCAAAGACAAAGGAACTCCAATATTCCAAGGGCAGAATTAGTTAAAGACTGGCATGGACGAGAAGTCTATTCCGTTGAGGTTCATTATGACAGAGAAAACTGGACATATTTCTTTGATTCTAAAACGTATGCCTTGCTCGGGTATGAGTTTATGTTTAACCATAAAGAAGGTGGTGAGCTAATTCTCCTGGAAGGGCTAGAAGCATTTGAACAAATGAACTTTCCAAAAGAACGAACCTGGTATGAATTGCCTGCAGAAACCTATCTGGCCAAGGATATATTGATCAAAGTGGAATAAAAAAAAGCCTCCTTTAGTATAAAGGAGGCTCTTAACCAGCGGTGAACAGATACAGAAGTAATCTGTGAATTATGATACTAAGTTAGGTCACCGATACACAGACTTCAATACCCTATTTATGGTATTTTTCAGCTCACCTATTTTTTCCATTTCAGGAGTTATTTCCTTCTTAGCTTGATTAGTTGTCTGAATGACCCAGAACTATCACTAAACTCCAGGGAGTAAACACCTGACTCATAAGGACTTAGATCCACACCCATTTCCTGATAGCCCATAGACGGGTTTAGCTCTTTACGAATCAGAACAGACCCCTGAATGTCTCTTACTGTCCCAAAAAGATCATCGATTTTTCTATAGACAAGAAATTCAGCACTCATTTTGCCGTCTGTCGGGTTTGGAAACAACCGAATATTTTTCAAGAAAGGCTTCTTTGACCACAGCACCTTAGTAGTCTTCACCACAATTCCTTCTTCGGTTACAACAGCAGCCACTTCAAAAACCTGATTTTCTTCATCTCCACCGACAACAAACTCTATTTCGGAGCTTTCATCCATTGGTACTCCAGGGTATTCAATGTTCAGTCGGTAAGTACCTTCATCAATGTCAGTAAATGTAAAATTTCCATCATCATCTGATTCTACATAAGCATAAAGCTCATATTCACCTTCCTCCTGTTCATCACGTCCTCTTGGCACAAACCGCCTGATCGAACAAGCGGCTCGTTTCACTTTCCTTCTGGCGTTAATCCGATTTCCTTCTTCATCTACGGCATCAGCAAAATCCGATTCTACGGACCCCACGACATCCGCACCATTTGCTACAGGATCAGGATCAGGTTTTAAGGCCATCTCAATATTGATGTCATCAGCTGCTGACCTCAGAAACAAAGTATCCGCATCAATCCAATCAGGCGTACTCACATAATAAGTCTGCTGTACATCAGGGAAAAGCTCATTGTCTTGTCGAACCAAAAGAATAAAATCACCGAGTACTACATCTTCGATTTGATAAAACCCCTGATTGTCAAGCTGTGCACTATCAGATAGCTCAAATGGACCCTCATATATCCTGTAAATCTCTACCTGTCCAGCAGTGAGAGAAGTTCCACTTCCGTCTGCAAGAACAGTTCCCTGCACATTGGTGGAAGCCCATATGTTTTGATTTCGCGACTCCAGCACCAAACCCGGCAGGCTTTCATTGGTAGCTCTCAGGCGATAGGCTCCCATATTCTCATAGTTGAGATTACTTAAAGCCAACTCCCTGGTTGTAGCTCCATCGACATCTACTGCCTGAACAGGATCTGGTAAATCATCGAAGACCCATTGGTATGCATTATTCGTCCCAGATATTGTAGCTGTTAACACAAAACTGCTATC
This sequence comes from Marinoscillum sp., assembly GCA_024305105.1. Classification (GTDB taxonomy): domain Bacteria; phylum Bacteroidota; class Bacteroidia; order Cytophagales; family Cyclobacteriaceae; genus Marinoscillum. Next base: position 37,769 of record JAMWZA010000029.1, on the reverse strand, counting down.
TGCTGGAACGGTGTCATTCTTTGTAAACCCAATGCGTTTTTGTGGGCTATAATCAAACTCACCAATCGCCAGATTCCTAATCAAGCTTTCAAATCCAAGCCGGTTTTCAGCTACATTCAGCCTGCTTAAGTTTGGCATACTGGTTAGATCCGGAAGCTTACGCAATTCGTTATCCGATAAGTTGATACTATCCAGCTTGACCAGGTTTCGAATGATATCTGGCAGGTTGTTTTGAAGTCCATTGGATGGTAAGCTCAAACCAACAACTCGCTGATTATCCAGTGTCACACCGGTCCAGGATTCTATATCATCCGTTTCTAACCAACCAGAATTATCCAGCCAGTTTTCACCACCCAGCTCTCGGTAGAGTACAGCCAAAACAGCAGAATCTTTCTCTAAACCAAATGATAACACAATAAGGCTACCGGGAATAAATCCAGCATAACTCGCCGCATCAGTTCCCAAAGCTATGTTACTAGAAGCTGCTGGATCTCCTACTACTACCGCTGACTCATAATTGCCTCCAGTGGCAATACCTCCTCCCATGGAGGTAACGTGCGCTGTGTTGACAAGCTGCCCTGAAGACACTTGTACAACACCTATGATTAACATAATTGTTAATACTCTTTTCATAATGTAATGAATCAAGATCATTAATTATCTGTCTTGACCAACTGTTCCAGACTGCTCTACTGCCGGAGAGGTAAGCATTCTTTTAATAGACTCAATTTCAGACCTCAGAGATTCAATATCATTTGACTCTTTAGATGCAAGCTCTGCTTTCAAGTCGTTTTTCTCTTCTTCGAGATTGGTCACTTTTGCATCAAGTTCTTTAACAGCTTCTATCAGGACTGCAACCATTTGCGAGTAATTAACGGATTTATATCCGTTCTCATTGGTGTGAACAAACTCTGGATACACCTCTTCCACCTCTTGAGCAATTACACCAATCTGACGATCAGTCCCTTTATTAGCATCTTTCCAGAAATAGGCTGTCCCTCTTAGCTTTCTCGTATTCTCCAATGCGTTGTCTAGCGTAACAATATCCCGTTTATATCTTTTATCCGACGTTAAAGCAACACCCCCAGCAGTAACCTGGCCCGATACAGCTATATTTCCAGTATTCCCTTGAATATCAATGGTGGCGGTACCGGCATCATCACTTAACTGTAACTCCCCAGAACTAGCCTCATAGTATAGTTTATTAACATTACTGCTATTCTGTATAGAAACCCCTCCATTTTCACTGTTTTGAAAAAGATCAACCGCAATACCTCCATCAGATGATCTTAAGGAGCGAATACCACCAGATCCAGCATCAAGTTCAATAGCATTAACTCCTGCAGAATCTCTCATTTGAAGATTTGAATGTCCACTACCGTTAAAATTACTGGAGAACAAGACCGTTTCAACGATTCCGCCCCCATTTGAAGTGTTGTTCATGGACAGGTTGGCATAACTGATATTTCCATTGGCAGTATCAACATCTACTCTGAAATTTGAAGAGTACCACCCATTGCCATCGTCATTGGTTCCAAATAAAGCCAAAGTCGGAAGATCGTTATTTTGCCACCTTTTTCCTGTTAGCTCAATATTGTATGTAGATGTTCCCCAGAGTGAGAGATAACCAGAAAATCCATTTTCATCTCCACTTTGCGTACCGGCGTTACCGATTGCAGCATATACTCTGTTATCATTGGCTTTCCAATCGGTGCCTGATCGTCTATACCCATTTAGTAATGGATCTGTAGTTCCCACCCCTATTTGATTGGCATTTATATAATTATCTATCATTAAGGTGACACCATCTGTCGTAGAGTTCTGACCATACATACTCAGGAAACTATTGGAGTTTGAGGAACTAGCTACAATAGCGCTCTCAAAAGCCTCAGTCTCATTGTTGTATTTGGCAAGTTGCATTCTACCTCCAGCATTTCTAGAGATCACCTGCACTCCGTTATTTCTTAGTGAATCATATAGGTAAAGTGCTCCATCGTATCCATTGTTGGACGAACCCAGAATTACCTTAGTTGTATCATTGGCACCATTGAGAACTAAGCTACCTGCATTTGTGTCAAATATGTTTAAATGAGCCTTCAGTCTACCTGCAGTATCTAATAATTGAATATCCTTGGCTACAATGCTGTCAGTCTGCGTAATAGATTGACCATTGACCAATATATCTCCACCTACATTTAGATCCCCGGGAAACGTACCAGATCCTGAGCTACCATCCAGATAAAGCATATTACTATAATCGCCATTAAACAAGCGAAGTGCTCCAAAATCATCTGCACCACCTGCTAGTGTATCTACCCGAAGCTGTACTTTAGACTGATCGAACTGATCATATAAGTAAAGTAAGCCACTGTTTCCACCTGTTATTCCATTGGAGCCAAGAATAGCTGTCCTCGTAGTGTCACTACCTCCATATAGCACTAACGACCCGGCATTGTTCGGCTCATAATAATTCAAATGTGCCTTTAAGTTACCTTCCGGGCTTAGCACTTTAATATCCCTACTCTCTATGGTATCTGTAAACTGAGTAGTTCCAGCCAGGTTTTGGCCATTCACAAAGAACTGACCATTCACATTGACATCACCATCAAACCAGCCAGCCCAGTTTTCGTTTATTCCATTGTAAGCAATTCCATGCACTCCGATGTTTCTCGAAGCATTTTCTCCAGATGCAATACCCCTAAGACCCGTGTGTTCCCCTGAACCCGGACCATAAGCCTCAACATAGGCTCCTACTTGCAACGTATCACTTGGCGTAGCCTGTACTCCAGAGTTCGCTCTACCCCAAAGCGCCCAGTTAACACCTCCTCCACCAGCAAATCCAGACAGACCAATTCCTTGCCCTGGTCCATCAGCGGTGTATTGAGCCTGCAATGCACGCCCGCCTACTTCGGAGTAGCCATAAAGAGATGTCAACTGACCACTAACATAAGCTTGTGGATCTGTAAGTTGTGTCTGATTATTAATGCTACGACCGTTTTCCGCATAGGCAAAAACTCCCGTATTAAGTCCCTCACCTGCTGCTTCTATATAAGCCCCTATTCTGGATCCTGTACCGAAACTAGTTCCAGTGCTATTGTTATAAACATTTAAAGCAACAGTCGAAGTATCGGTAGTTTCTGTAATCACAAACCGTCCGGTCTTAGCCCCAAAAGGAGCATAAACAGTGATTGACGATAAGGATGTCTCACCAACAGTGATGCTGAGTTGCACCTGATCTGATTTATCAAATAACGAATCTGGTATAGGATTAATACTCCCTAATACAACACTGTAAAAGCCATCTAGAACAGCTACTCCTTCATGTGTCTCAGCCCAACTGACCGATTCGAATGTGAAGATAAAATCTCGTGAGCCTGTTACTGGCTCATCATTTTCTGTCAGTTTACCCTGAAATGGCATTTTCTGGGCCGTTAATATTAAGGACCCAAAAATGAGGGTCAAAGTCAATAGTCTTTTCAAAATCATGTCCACGGAATTATTGGTTTAATTGGAACTGACAAATTACAACAACTACTTCAAAGTGACCATCACTCGAAATAGGTATATTGGATCAAACAGGCCTGTTTTTTGAGATGATAAGAAAAAAAACCGGACCACAAAGTGGCCCGGTTTATCATTTTGAAATGAATCTTCTTTTAATACTTGCTTACTTTCACTTGATGTCTAAATGTTCCAGACTCATCCGTGAATGTTAAGAAATAAACGCCTGATGATTGTTCAGAAAGATCTAATTCGACGCGCTGAGTTCCCATTCTTGGATTCAACTCTTTCTCAAATATAAATACACCTCTAGCATCCATAATCTGTACTTTGAGATCTTTGAGTTTTCTATAAACAAGGAAATCGGCCACTAATTCACCCATGGTAGGATTTGGGTATAACTGCACATCTTTAATATAAGGTTTCAAGGTGTACAGTACCTCTTCAGCCTGAACAACAATTCCATCTTCTGTTATCTCAGCAGCTATGGTGAACAGTTGATTCTCCTTATCACCTCCTACTTCGAAGAAAATATCAGAGTCAGGATCCATCGGTACGCCAGGGTATTCAATACTCAACCGGTATTTACCCTCTTCAATGTCTGTAAACTGGAAAGCTCCATTATCATCAGACTCCACATAAGCATACAGCTCATAAGTACCATCTTCATCATCCTGACCAGTTCTACCTCTAGGTACGAATCTTCTGATAGAACATGCTGCACGCTTTACTTTTCGTCGAGCATTTATTCTACTTTCTTCATCCCCGGTTGCTACAGAATCAGGGTTTAGGTCAGTCGTCACTTCACCAATAAAGTCAGCTCCATTTTCTACTGGAATTGGCACTTCATTAAAGAGCATATTGATATCTATACCGGTTACCAACTTCCTCACTTCCAAAGTGTCAGCAGCGCCAAACGTTTCTGACTGCTCAAAATAAGTCTGAATTACATTCAATGCTCCAGGATCTTCGCTTAACGGGTAGACCGATCTATTTGGTTTGACCTGAAGAAGGAAATCACCTAGTATCACTTTTTCGAAGCTGTAGACACCACCTCCATCTGAAACCACCGTATCTTCTGGGACAAATGGGCCATCTGGAGTCAATCGGTAAGTAATTACCTCACTGTCTGTAAGAAGTGTCCCCTGATCGTCTGCGAAAACAGTCCCAAAAACGTCCGTTGTTGCCATCAAATTTCGGTTTCTACTCGTGATAGTCAAGTCTGGTACTTTTGGATGTGTAATGTCTACTCGATACGTACCCATCTTAGTATAATCTACAGACTCTACCGTATAAACTCTTGAGTTCGCATCCGTAATAGGCGACACGTTGTTATTGAACGGCTGACCTGGCACAAACGCTCCAAATTGCCATTGATACTGCAGTCCGGTACCGCTCATATTAATACTGACGATGTAATTACTACCAGCTGCAATGGTATCATATTTAGTTACGTCATATCTACGCTGTGGCACATAATTAATTGGCAGGTCCACATTGGGGATAATGTCCTTAAATGCAAGCCTATTATTACTAATATCAATTGACTCCAACGCGGACCATTTTGACACATTCGGGAAGGACCTAAGGAAGTTACCCTTTAAATCCACTTCCTGCATCCCACTTAAATCTGCAAACGAAAGCGGCACCTGACCGTCTAGAATTCTACTCTGATTACCATCAGAAAGATCAGTATCGATGACTGCAGGAAGTCTCAGGGCAATCACACGATCTCCGGATTCCGACAACTCTACTCCCTCCCAGGTTCCTTCAGTCAATGCAGCTTCTGCTGACCAACCTGTCGGATTGTATGGAAATTCACCGTTGTTGGTAGCCGCAAGGAAGGCTAGCAACGCTCGTTTGTCGCGCTCCAAAGAGGTAATTTTCAAATTAAACGGCTGGGTTATCAAAGTAACACCTGGATAATTGGAGTTTGTGATTCGGAGAATATACTCCCCTTCATGTTGTCCATCAGGATTAGCAATGATCACCTGGTTATCAAAAACGTCAACTCCATTTCCAGTTTCCAACACTGATCCATTGAAAAGCCACTCGTAAGAATTGAAGGAACCCCCTACTTCAAAATAAATTTCCAAAGCTACTGATGCAGCGTGTAAGCTATCTGTTCTTTCAAAGAGAGAATCCTGTGGTGTAATGAATAATCGTTTGCTCGTGATGAGTGAATTATTCAATTCATAATCTCCGAAATCGAGCGAGTTTCCTCTTACTATGATCGAATCAGCGCTATTGTCACTGAAATCCGTCAAGTCTACAAAACGATTTCCTGAGGCATTGATATACCTTACTGAATCCAGTGCCGCAAACGGAGCTAGTGATCCTTCGAGCATGTTATTCCTGATATCAATTACTTCAATACCTGTCAAATCAGCAAGATCTGATGGAAGCTCTCCAAAGAACTCATTATCCTGTGCCTGGAAAATCAGCAGATTAGACAACTGACTCAGCTCAGCCGGAAGTTCCTCAGTGAGGAAGTTGTTGTTAATCGCTAATACACTCAAGCTAGCCATTCCTCCTAATCCTGACGGCAGTGGCCCTTCAAAATCATTATGATCCATCCGGAGTATCTGCAAATTCGCAAGGGTACCAATCTCAGCAGGAATAAATCCATTGAATCCATTATTATAGATTTCAAATTGTCTCAGATTTGTTAACCCTCCTAATGTTCTTGGCAATTCTCCAATGAAAGCATTGTTGTATAAATCGAGATTTTCCAACCTATTCAAGGACCCTACCGATCCTGGAATTGTTCCTTCCAGCTGGTTGTCGTTCAAAGATAAATTCACCAGTGTGGTAATATTTCCAATTTGCGTTGGAATTCTACCCGTAAGGTTGTTACCACTTAAATCTAGAATCTGCAAAGTATCCATTGTTCCGATTGCTGGTGGAATGACTCCCTCAAGGTTGTTATCATTCAAGACAACAGATAAGAGTCTTCCATTCGGGGTAAAATAGGTTCCTTCCCACGTTAAAGGAGAGCCAACCTTCCAGCCTTCTTTTCTAAGCCACCCATCTCCATTTGTTGAATCATACAAAGCAACTAATGCTAGAGAGTCTGTAACATTTACTGTTGGTCCAGAATCTTGAGGCACTTCGGTCATAGTAATTATCTGATTAGTCGTTTTGTCTGTATCATAGGTTACTAATCCAGAAGGCCACGTCACCATGACGCTATCCACAATGGATGCAGACCCTAAACCGAACTCTGATGACAAACTATTACTACTACTAATACCGTTTTGGGTGGTGACTCTTTGATACTGCCAGGCACCATTGGATTTAACTCCTACTTTAGCTCCAATTCCGTAAGAGTTAGATTGAACCCCTTTCAGGTTTACTGTGATCCAGCTATTAGAGTTAGAGTTATTCCTATAAATGTAATTAGCACCAGTAAATGTCTGATTAGGTAAGAAAACATCCAGGAAGCCATCTTTATCCATATCCCCTAAGGATATATGAGAGAAGTTATTGGTGATCGGAAATGCTTGGTCAGATTCATATATGACTTTAAATCGAAGGTTGCCCTGGTTCATTGCTGGATAAGCCCGATCATTTACGGTCCATATCAAATCCACACGACCGTCATTATTCAGGTCACCACTCGTGAAGCCTCTTCCAAACCTCACATCGGAATTACCATCACCAGAGTAAGGAATTCCTAGTAGACTCCAAACTGGAATAAAATCGAAGGTCCCATCCCCGCGGTTAGCGTAAAGACCGAGCGTTTCTGTATTCTGATTGCCTGTTACCAGATCAACCCAGCCGTCATTGTTAAAATCAGCCCATGTGTATCCTCTGCTACCCAAACCGAAGTTAGATATCTCATTTTCCACGTATGTAAAGGACCCAGATCCATCATTTACAAATAACATGTTTCTAACATCAGATGTAATGTATAAATCCTGATCATTGTCATTGTCTATATCGACATTGCTAACGGTCCAGAAATAAATTTCTTGTGATGTCAAAGAGCCATCGTCTGCATGAAGTGTATCTGCCAAATTTAGATTACCATCTCCGTCATTTAAGAAAATGGTTCCAACAGATTTAACCAAATCCAGAAAGCCATCACTATTAACATCTACCCAGATCCCTGCTTCTGAAGGACTAAATTCATGAGCCGGTTCGGAAACCTGTGTGTTCGTAATTTCAAAACTTCTACTCCCTGTATTTCTATAGACACGGTCTCCATAGTCTCTACTACCTGGAACATAAAGATCCAGGAACCCATCGTTATCATAATCGCCCCAAATAGCTGTTCTGTTAAAGCCAATTTCGGTAGTGGCTACAGTACCAATGATTTTCTTAAAGGTTCCATTACCAGTGTTTTCATACATGAAGTTTGCTGCCAATTCAAAAGCATTCGTTACATAAAGATCATCATCTCCATCACGGTCATAGTCACCCCATGCACCTCCATAACTGGTCCGTGTAAGGTCTTTAGTGATCGTGTTTGACAATGGCTCAAACAAAGCACTCTTATGAATGAGGTTAGGTTCGTTGGAAGGAAGTGATCTTGAATTCTCCAATTGCGCCATCACACGATAGTAATAACGTTGTCCATCAAGAGTGTTTACATCTTTATATGAGAAACCAGAAACGGTATCCAAAGTGGTATAACTGGTGGGGCTACTAGCAGAACGCTGAACTACAAACGATGGATTGCCACCTCCATAGTAGTCCCAAACTATTTCGATACTGTCACTACTTATGAGATTGGTACGAACGAATTGTGGAGTACCCAAATCTCCAGTTGAACCACCCGATGCCCAAAACTTAGAAGTAGAGGTTGTCTGTGTGAGATATTCTGTGAATTCTAAATATAAAGTGTCATTCACCCATACGATTTCATGTACATCTGAGTTAAAGGAATTAATGGGCCTAATAGTGTCACATTCCACTACAAACTCGACATAGGCATCAAAACCAGAGCCAATAACATCATCGTAGAAACCTGCAACAACATCAGATAATCGGAAAGAATTGAAACTATATTGAGATAATTCAACTTCTTTCTGACCTGTAAGCCCATCATACTGCCCTCCAGTAATTTTATACACTCCTGTCCAGCTCTGGTCTACTGGTATAGTTGGCTCACAATTACTTAATCGCAAGGTATCTGAATACCCCGATTCCGCTCCATCCTCAAATGCACTTAACAGGGCTTTAGCTCGGTAATAGTAGGTTCCTTGTGACGGTACTTCGTTGTAATACCACCCTCTGAAAAAGATCGTGTCCTGCACTTCGAAATTCACTTCGTCCGTACTCCGCTCCACTACAAATGCATTTGCAAAACCATCATACTGTACATCTACATAGATAAAATCCGGTCCGGCATCTGCGCTGTAAAGCTGAGGTGAAGATACTTCGTCACTTCCCGTATCTCCGATTTCAATGGCATCAACTGACCCATTAGATACCACAAAATCAACCTGATCTACTGCAAACGATGTTTTAGGGAAGGTGATTTGATTTTCATAAATGTAAATTTCCCGGTTTACAGGAACAATAATTTCTTCTCCGCCGGATCCTCTCAAGATCATATTGGCAATATTCAACTCACCTCCTGGCGAATGGAGTCTCACGTAGTTAATGGCAATAGCACTATCGTAAAACGTCTTAAGCGTATCGTATTCTGGCTGTGAAGCATTGTGCCACCACTTATCTGTAAAATACCATTCTACATCATACCGGCCATAAGAACCATCAAAAGTCACAGGTGGCACATCAGGTGACCCAAGAATCGCATCATTGTCGAAACCTAAAACACTTGGATCTGTCCATTCAGGAGATTCCTGTGCGGACACATAGCGCTTTGCATAACTATCTACGGCAATCTGTTTGGTAAGGAATGGGTAGCTGCCATTTTGATATCCAGGATTCACAATAACCGCTATGTAGTTGGTTAAATCAAATTCCTCATTGATCGTGAACGTGTAACTTGAGTCACTTCCTGTATAGTCAATTTCAAAGTAGTATGGAGGAATAGAATTCTTATCGGATCTATACCAATAAAACTCATCTGATGGGTCTAGTCGTTCTGCATGTAATGTTACTTCACCTCCTACTACTGGATCCCCAGTGAATGTAATTTCCCTGGGGTTGGCTTGTGGACCATAGGTATTGTCATAACCATTAAACAGATTCCCAACACCATCGATCAAGGAAGTCGCATCGAGGTTATTGTAACTAAAGTCAACTGAAGCATACTGTATGGCAGAATCCAGATCATCAGGAAGACCTATCAGGTAATTATGGTCGATATAAAATTCACCGAATTGTCCATTTTGAAATCCAGAAGGGATAGATCCGGTAAGTCTGTTGGCACGTAAGTTCAGAAAATATAAGTTCGTCAGGTTACTTAACGTAGCTGGTAGATCACCAGAAAGAAAATTATTACTTAAATCAAGTGTACTTAGGGATGTTGCATTGCCAACTTCAGCAGGTAGAGGTCCTGCAAAATTGTTTTGTGGCATTGAAATAACATGAATATTTGATAGTTCAAAGAGTTCTACCGGTATGCTGCTAAATTGAAAATCCGAATAGTAAACATCAAGAAACTCCAGACTGTCCAAGTCGGCAACAGCTGCAGGGAATGACTCAGCGCTAACATTGTAAGCAGTCAATCCTCTGACATGACCATCAAAAGCAAATACGCCTTGCCAGGTTTCAACTGGCCCTTCAAACCAATTGGCTGGCGGCTCATTAAACGTAAGGGCATTATAAATGGCCTCCAAGGCTAGCGAATCTGCCTCACTAACTGATTCAATTACATTTACATTATAGATTCCTGTTTCAAGCTGTAGGCCTGTCAAATTGGTAATTACATCGTGATATGCATATCCAATGTATTCTCCATCACTGTCTGGATTCAATGCGTCGAAAATTTCATAGGTCTCACCTGAATCGATGTAGGAACCCCATTGATACCAATCAATAAATGTCAGGGTATCCGTGGAAATGCCCATATTCATGGTGTAGGTATCCCCTACATTTAGAATCACATCTTCGAATTCCATGTTGGTGGGTTTCATGTAGGCAACATCATAAAAGCCCGGAATAAACCCATTATTGATATTTTCAAAGTAAGTTTGGAATGGTAACAAGTCTTGGAAGTCCAGATTGTTTCCGCGAGCGATAATACTTGTTAAAAGTGAATCCTGTTCAAGTGCAGAAATGTCATCAATTTCATTCTCCTGAATATAGACAAATTGAAATTGTTGATTTAGCTCTACTGGAAATGCTCCCGTTATGCTGTTATTTCTAAAGTTGATGTAATACAAACTATCGAATGTCCCTAATTCTACAGGAATTTCCGTCAACCCTGCCTCAGGTGCTTGCAAAACTTTAAGATTGGTCATACTTAAAACCTCTGGTGGAAATGGAGCATAATTACCAACACCAAACACAAAATTCTCAAGATTGACCAAATTGGAATAACTATCAGGTAGATCTGTAGCTATGGCAGGAGCGTTAATCACATACAATACTCTTAGGTTCGTTAATGCTCCTATGTGTTGGTAACCGCCGGTGAAATTTGTGTTATTTACATAGAGGTATTCAAGATTACTCATATTAGCAATGGATGAAGGGATTTCTCCAGTTAATGCTCCCGATGCATTCAGGTTGAGGTATTCGAGATTGGTCAAATCACCAATACTGGCAGGGATGACTCCAGCCATGTTTTGATTATTATTAAGCCATAATGCTCTGAGGTTGGTTAGTGTGGTAACTCCCTCAGGAATCTCCGACAATTGGGTATTAGCCATTTCCAACACCTGAAGGTTGGTCAAATCAAATAATTCTGCTGGCAATCCGTCACTTAAACTATTACTGCCAATCCATAAAGTGTCCAAACTGGACAATAATCCAATGGCGGGAGATAGTTGTTCCACGCCTACATTGTTCATATCCAGATAGTGAAGGTTGGGCAACCCATAAAACTCTCCTGGAAGATAACTCAGGTTCTCATTATTCCAGATACTCAACCACTCCAAAGCATCTAAATCCCCTATTGCTGGAGGAAGACCTCCTTGCATATTTTTATCAGTAAGATCCAGCATTGTCACCCGTCCCGATCCATCTAAGAAAACACCTTCCCACATGACTAGAGGAGCATTCTTCCAGTTAGCCGAATTATTCCAGTTCTGACCTTGAGTGGCATCATAAATAGCTACCAATGCGGTGGAGTCACTTTCATTGGCTGGAGCTGAAATCCATATTCTTTGTTCACCGCTTTCCAACTCCAAGAAAACGCCTGCATTATTCACTGAATCATTGTCAATTAAGCACCAGTAGGTACCAGCAGAATCTAGCTCTAAATCCTCGATCACTAATTGAGGATTGGTGGCACCTTCCATAAAGTTACCATTAAAGTACCACTGATAATTGTTAGCAGCCCCACCCACAGTCGCATCAAGCGTTACTGTAGAACCGATACTGTTAATAGATAATTCAGGCTCAGGTATGTATTGTGGATAGAAGTCTATGGTACCTGCTGAAGTTTGAAGTAGTGGTTCTATGTCATCAAATTCAAAATAATTATTGTAACCATACACCTCTCCTAGATTTGGCAGGCCACTCAAATCAGGCAAACCCGTTAACTGATTATCATAAATGTATAGGCCATATAGGTTTGTAAGATTGGCAAATGAAGCTGGTATAACTCCGGGAATTTGGTTTTGATCAATCGCCAGGTTGGACAGGTTCGGTAAGCTCCCAAGTTCGGTAGGTAGCGGTTCATTCAACTGGTTACCTGTAAGATACAAACCATTTAATTGACTTAAGTTTCCAAATTCAGCAGGAATAGCTCCTGTTAATTGATTGTATTGAAGGCTTAAAGTAACCAAACTAGTATCGTTGGCGATTGCCGCAGGTATTGAATCAGCTATTAGGTTACCGTGTAGACTTAACTCTTCTAGATTTGGAAACTGCCCAATTCCATCACTCAAAGAAGTCAGGGAATTACTACCCAGGTCTAAATAAACCAGATTGGAATTTCCAGTAAAAGTTGGAAACTCTCCTGATAAGAAATTACCATTTAAATTGATTGAGTTAATATTTGGTAATTCAAATACAGCAGGGTCTATTTCACCGTTCAAAGAGTTGTTTTCTATGAAGATTCCCTCCAAGCTTACTGCACCTGAAATGTCAGCTGGAATTCCTCCGCTCAATTGGTTAAATCCAGCGTATAAATTGATCAAATTGGTTAGGTTACCAATTCCATCAAGTGTGCCTGAAACCTGATTTCCATAAATATCCAGGGTTTCGATAGAATCCAATACAGTGAAATCAAAGAAGTCATTACTGATATTGTTATTCCAGGCACTTAAATTTCTCAAATTGGTCAAACCGGACATATCTGGAAAGGACGAAACCCCTGCTTCGTAAATGTTTAACGTATGAAGATTACTCAAACTACCCAAACCACCAGGTAAGTCTCCCAAACCGGCATTGTAACCAAGTGTAAGAAACTCCAAATTACTCAAATTGCTAATTTGATCATCCAAAAATGATATCTGGTTTCCGTCTAAATAGAGCTGAAATAGGTTCGTTAAGGAATAGACTTCTGACGGAATAGCCGGTAAATCATTGGCCGCCAGGTTGAGATCAGTTAATGTAGTCGCAACGTTCGTCAATCCAGTTAAATCAGCATTAGCAAGCTGGTTACCAGAAAGATCAATATTATATACAATGGCTAAATCAAAGAAATCTGATGGAACATCGGTTAGCTGATTGCCCCAGGCATAGATTTGTTCCAGCGAGTCCAGATTACCAAAACCCTCTGGAAATGAGGTAATGTCATTACCTCCGATTGAAAGAAATCTCAATTGATCAAGAGTTGTAAACTCTGTAGGCACATCACCAGACAGACCATAGTTGTCTAAATAAAGTGCCGTAACTTTGCCATTTCCATCAAAATCCACATTTGGCCATGTGGAAGGAGCATTGCCCTCAACCCAGTCATTAACCAAACCACCGCCTAACTGGTCTCTAACTACAATCAGCGCGTTATAATCATCAGCATCTACATCAATTGATGCAGGAGCATTTATTAGTGACCATCCATCATACCAAGGTGTGGCCCCTGGCTCAAACGCCCCAGGATATACTGTCGGTTGCCAGAAATCATCACTGAAGCCAACAGTATCGAAAACTAAAGATGTAGCCGTACCATATTCAGCATCCAACAATGGGTCTTCATATGAATTATTGAATAAGCCTGGTTCTGTGTATATATCTCCAAAATAGCCAGTTTGAGAATTATCTATTGTTAATAGGTAATCTCCAGCACCGGTATTCCAAAATATGTTGTCACCAAACTGTAACTCGTTATTGACTAAATGATCATAAGATGAATTAACCGTATCAATGTATTCCACACCTATTCCAGTATTGAAATCAGTGAAAATACTCTTGTAGTAATGTCCTCTTGCATTATCTCTGAACAACGCTACACCTGCATCCAAATAATCCCCTATGAATGTGGCATTGTAAGCAAACACACCTCCATGGACCGTATCCTCAGGGATTCCTCCATCGTGTTCTCCCATGTAGCCATTAACTGCCTTACCAAACAAATATTGCAGCTTACCAGTATACCCAAAATCTGTATCAAAACCATCATCACTTGCCCCTACTACGATCAATTGACTTGCGTTGACATTGCCACCTAAAAATTCAAACCCATCATCATCCGAACCAAAAACTTCTACATGATTTACAATAGCTTCATTTGTGACTCCAGCCAGAGTAAGACCACTCATGCTTCCGTATGACCCATTGTATTCTCCTGCATGTCTAATAGATACATAAGACATCTCAACACCCGCATTACCAATAATACCTTCACCACCTCCAAATGTTAACCGAGAATCATTTGGTAAGTCAATCGTATCGCCAAGAAGTGCCGTTTCGGTTGCACTATCATTAATGAGTGCGTCGCCTAGGATAGCTACTCCTCCCCATAATCCTCTAGTAATTTCATCATAAGTTCCTCTTCTGTTATTTGCTGTAGCCGGAGGTAAAATTTCATCTGATTCTGCCGTGAATACAATGGGGTCAGTACTTGTTCCATTAGCCTGAATGACACCTCCAACAGCTACAACCAACATACTCGGGACACTCTGACTTTCTGCTCCCTTTATGACAACACCGGGATCAATGGACAACGTTTGTCCATCCATGACAAAGCATAGACCTTGCAGAATGTATACATAGTCTGTAGTGAATGTATTAGTGCCCAAACCATTACCGCCATCTGAAATCAAAATTGTTGGATACCCATTGATGGAAGTGGTATCATATGTAGACCCCGAGGGTACTTCAAATGAAATATCCGGACGATTTACAGAAAGCTCCTGCTGTGTTACAAAATGAGGTTCATATGTCGGGTACGTAGCTGAAGCGAATGACTTCTGTCGACTCATACGCTTCTGTTCTTTATCCATCTCATACTTTATTCGTTGTTGTTTAGAGTAAGCTTCTACAGATAATGGAACCGTTTCCCTTTCACGTAATTTTTGATTTATCGTCTTCTCTGTACGTTTTTTATCTAATCCGGTGTAAGGGCCCATTTCCACAGGTTCAAGCCTACCTCCACTCTCTATGATTTCTTTTTGTCTATGTATATTTCGTTGATGAATTTGTTTTTTCAACTCCAGGAGATCATCACTCGATTCTTGTAAACCAGTGACTTCTTGTGCTGGTTTGAGCTCGGGGTGGAATTGCGCACTCCCCGACCGTCGCTTCGTTGCAGAAGATACTCCCCGCCGATCCATGAAATCATCAATCATTTCCTGAAACTTCAGTTGGTGCTCTTCAATAACCTCTGCTCGACTTAATTCCGATTTTGGGTTGGAATTGCTCGAGGGAAAGATCATCTGATCTCCATTCGCAGTTGTCAGGTTGATTTCTGGAGATGATTCAGAAGGCTCTGATAATGGTTTTTGGTAAGGGGTGCGCTTTGCCTTGAGTTCTTCTTGACTCAACGGTGTGGTTTTCTTTAACTCCTGGCTTTGTGCAATGCCAGATGAAATAACAATAATGAGCGCTACTAAAAGGTTGGGTGAAAAGAGTTTCATATATTGAGTTGGCGTGTTTTGTTTACCTTCTCAATTTAAGTTTACTTCAAACCAAATGCAATACCCATTTTAAGGTATTGAACGACTAATCAATTACGATCAGTAATTCACTGAAAACCAGCATTATACACATCTCAACGACTAATTAATGAAATTAACTTTTGATAATAAAAAGAGAAAAACCATTAATGAGTCCTTTCGAAATAACCATTTTCTTATTCAACCTGTACTTCAACATTTTCATTACTTGAAACGGTGTAAATCTGATTTACATATAGCGTTTTAAGGCACTCAAACAAAACCTCTATTACTTGAAACGGTCTTGTTTATTCACATTTAGTATCTGACGTTCCTAAATCTTGCTAATTTTTACTTGATGTTTAAAAGTTCCCTGATCATCAGTGAAATTGAGGAAATATACGCCAGTTGGATGGTCTGTTATGTCCAGTTTTAAGTGTTTTGTTCCGCGCTTCGGATCGAGTTGTTGCTCAATGATTTTAACACCCCGAGCATCCAATACTTCCACTTTTAAATCCTTTAATTTTCGGTAAACCTTCAGTTCTACAGTTAAATGACCGATGGTCGGATTTGGATACAACATTACATTCTTGATGTATGGCTTATCAGTATATAATACCTCTCTAGCCTCCACCACTATTCCTTCTTCTGTAATTTCAGCAGAAACAGTGTATTCCTGATTTTCCTTATCACCACCTATTTCAAAGAATATATCTGAATCCGGGTCCATGGGCACTCCGGGATACTCAATACTCAAGCGGTATTTACCTTCTTCTATATTGGTAAATTCAAAGTTTCCATCATCGTCAGACTCTACATATGCATACAATTCGTAGGTACCATCCTCTTCTTCCTGATCGGTCCTACCTCTTGGAACAAACCTTCGTACTGAGCAGGCTGCTCTTTTGACTTTTCTTCGGGCATTAATTCTTCCGCTGCCTTCTTCATCTTCTCCAGAGGTTTCATCAAAATCTGAAAACACTTCTCCGAAGAAGTCAGCTCCCGTAGGATCCTCTACAGGTACCTGATAAAATAACATTTGTATATCGATGCTATCGATTCGCCTTCTTACCTCAAGTGTTTTTGCCGAATCAAAAAGATCTGCTTGCTCATAATAGGTTTGAATCACGTTGGAAGTACCTGGTTCTTCACTTAACGGGTAAATGGTCCGATCAGGGGCTACTGATAATATAAAATCTCCCAATATTGCAGCTTCAAAGCTATAGGTACCATCAGCTTGTAAGGATGCTGTATCTTCAGCTATAAACGGACCTTCAGGAGTTTTCCTGTAAGATACCACCTCACCATTAGTTAGTAATGTGCCTTGATCATCAGCGAAAACGGTCCCAAACACTTCGGTCTTCGCTAATAGGTTCTTATTCCTTCCTGTAATGGTAAGTCCAGGAACATCCGGATGCGTAACATCCACACGGAACGTCCCCATTTTTGCATAGTTTATGGCTTCAATGGTATAAAGCCTTGAGTTAGCATATGGAATTTCGTATACATCGTTGTTAAATGGCTGCCCCGGCACATACCGACCAAACTGCCACTGATACTCCAGATCCGGCCCACTCATATCAATACTGACAATATAGTTTTCACCCGCATCAATCGTGTCGTACAATGTTACTCCAAATCGACGTTGAGGAGCATAATCGATCGGTAAGTCAACATTTGGTAGAATGTCTTTAAAAGCAAGTCTGTTTCTGCTGATATTGATAGCAGTGGCATTGGACCATGTGGAGATATCTGGAAAAGAACGAAGAAAATTACCTTCCAAATTCAAAACTTCTAGACCTGAGAGGTCAGCAAAAGCTCTGGGCACGGGACCATCCAAAATTCTACTTTGATTTCCATCAGATAAATCAGTATCAATGAAGGCTGGCAGTTCTACTCTTGTCACTCTATTGTTGGCCACTGTTATCCCTTCCCAATCGCTCGTTATATCACCTCCATCATCTACCCAACCAGCTGGGTTGTAAGGAAAATCACCATTATTGGTAGCATTTAAGAAACTTAAAAGTGCACGCTTGTCTCGCTCCAGTGTTGATACTTTTACATTAAATGGTCTGGTGTAAAGGGTGATGCCTGGGTAATTTGTGTTGGTTATTGCTAAGACATATTCTCCTTCATTTGGTGTGTCAGCCGCTGAAATAACCACTTGACTACCTGTTACCAAGACATTGTTTGCTGGCGCTATTGGGTCTCCATCCAGATACCACTGATAGGAGTTAGAAGACCCTCCAATCTCATATTCAATAACTACGGTGACACCAGATTCATACAAGTAATCCTCTCGCTCAAACAATGAATCCTGTGGGGAGATAAACAAACTACCAGCATTGATTAAGGCGTTATTTAACTCATAGTCTGCAAAATCCAAATAATTATTGGTTACTCTTACCGAGTCTACATTACTGGTTGTGAAGTTTGAAAGATCGTCAAAACCATTTTGAGCTGCATTGAGATATAACAGTGAATCCAGACCTGCAAACGTTGCCAATGAACCAGTCAGACCATTGTTACTGAAATCAACCATTTTCACACCCAATAACCCGGAAAATTCAGCAGGTATTACTCCTGTAAGTGAGTTATTTTGACCATAAAGCTCTTGCAACGTATCCAATTGCCCTAATTCAACTGGAATAGATCCAGAGAAGTTATTGTCACTGAAGGACAAATACCGCAATGATCTCATATTGCCAATAGCAGCAGGAACTTTTCCTTCAAAACTGTTCTGCTCCAACTTCAAGGTATCCAATCCGTCCAATTCATTGAACACAATGTCATAAATATATCCGCTGAAATTATTATTGTCTACAATTAGTCTTTTCAAACTAAACAATCCCGCAAAAGTGACCGGCAATTCTCCAAAAAAACTGTTACTTGATAAATCCAAATCAATGAGATTGCCCATTAGACCTATGGACAAAGGAATTTTTCCCTCCAACTGGTTATCGCTCAGATCCAAATGGACAAGCTTATTCAAGTCCCCTATGTCTGAAGGCAGCTTACCTGTCAAGCTATTTCCACTTAAGTCAAGAGTCAGAAGGGTATCCAGATTAGTAATTGACGGTGGAATCACTCCACTAAGGTTATTGTCATTTAACATAATAGCAGTCAACCTACCACTTGCTGAAAAGACCGTTCCTTGCCAGGTCAATGGCGACCCTTGCAGCCACCCTGTATTATTAAGCCATCCATCTCCATTGGTAGAGTCGTATAATGCGACGAGCGCCAGAGAATCACTCTCATTTACAGTAGGTGCTACAACAATCCGATTTGAGATGGAATTATTTATTGGAATCAACAAATCTCTGGTAGGTGTGCTGGCATTAACAGTGCTGGCTGTCATCACCAAAAAAAGCACATTTAACGAGTATTGTACTAATTTATTCATATATGGCATGTAGTAAATTCTGCTTTCAATCGGTTAAGTTAGGATTTGTACTCACCAAATACAATAACAAGTGAGTGCGTTTGGACAAGCATCAACCCGAAACCGGTTAAGCAACCAAATAACTGCTTGAGGCAATTAAACCATAGATGGTCGACTAAAATTTTCGACGAAAAAAGAGAAATGACATGAACAAACAAACCAAAAATCAGAATTTTTCAGTGGATTCCTCCAATAATACTAAGTATGTATTCCTCTTTACACATGGAGCTGGAGCCGGAATGGATCACCATTTCATGCAGTCCATTGCGCATTCACTGAGTTTGAAAAATGCCACGGTAGTTCGGTTTAATTTTAGCTACATGAGTGTGGGTAAAAAGTTTCCAACCTCGAGCCAAAAGTCTATTGCAGATATTGATCAGGCATATCAGCAGGTACAATCATCTTATCCAGATGTACCTATTTTTATAGGTGGAAAATCATATGGAGGCCGCATGTCTTCGCATTGGTTAGCTGAGCAATCTAACCAACATCTAATTAGAGGATTGATTTATCTTGGATTTCCACTACATGCTCCAGGTAAGCCATCAATTAAGCGAGCAGATCATTTGTCATCGATTCAGGTTTCTCAATTATTCCTACAAGGAACGAAAGACAAACTGGCAGATAATGACCTAATTGATGAGGTGATCTCTAAACAACAAAATGCATCACTTTTTAGAGTTGATCATGCGGATCACAGCTTCAAAATGGCTAAGAAATATGGTAAATCAGAACAGGAGATAATTGAAGAGCTGGCTATGACCATCAATAAATGGGCATTAAGCCAGCTCAAATCTACTTAAAAGGTTAGGTCAATAGATTGCTTTATATGGTCTCTTGAGCTTGTTCCCACCATAATCTCAAACTCACCATCTTCCACAACAAACTCATAATTATTCGTATAAAAACCAAGGTCTTCTTTGGTTAGGGTAAACGTAATTTGCTGTGAATCTCCGGCTGCAATTGATACTTGCTTGAAATCGACCAGTCGCTTTATTGGTTGTGACAAACTGGCTACCTTATCCCAGATGTAAACTTGTACTGTTTCTTTTCCGGCCAGCTCTGACACGTTTGACACTTTCACGTTGACCATAACTCCATCTTCAGTGGGTGTCAAGTTTAAATCGTCATACTCAAATGAGGAATAGCTCAATCCATGACCAAATGGGAAAAGAGCCTCATTCGTCATATCAGTATAATGGGACCAAAACACCAGGCCATTATCAAACTCGTTGGTAACTGGTCTTCCGGTACGCTTACGATCATAATGAAGCGGCTCCTGGCCCACATGATGAGGAAATGACACGGGCAACTTTCCTGAAGGGTTGTAATTTCCAAATAAAATATCAGCAATGGCATTACCAGCTTCTGAACCACCAAACCATGTCTCTAGAATTGCTGGAGCTTTGGTGGCTACTTCTGGTATGGCCAAAGGTCTACCATTCATCAGCACCACCACCACATTGGGATTCACTTCCATAACCCTGAGGAAGAGTTCGAGTTGTTGCCCCTTCAACCCGATATCTGCCTGACTTCTACCCTCTCCGGTCTGGTAACAATCCTCACCAAGCGCCAAAACGACCACTTCAGCAGATTTGGCAACTTCAATAGCTTCTTCAAAACCCTCACCCTGATCATCTACCCAGGTTAACTCATGGATAAAATCACGTCTGCCTTTTGTGAGCGTATAGCCCTGAGCAAAAGTAACTTTCGTTTTAGAATCTACGGCATTACGAATACCCTCTTCCAAAGAAACAGCACTATTCGCCACAGCCTGAGCTCTCCAGTTTCCAAGTGGCACATCTTTGCTATTGGCCAGCTGACCTATTACGGCGATGGATTTGACTGTTTTATTCAATGGCAATAATGCTCCTTCATTTTTGAGTAACACCATTGAGCTTCTGGCTATACCTTTAGCTATTTCCTTATTTTTAGCACTAAATACTTCGGATTTTTCGAGTGACTCGTTGGAGTATCTATACGGATCATCAAATAGTCCTAGTTTGTATTTGATTCTAAGAATTCTACTTACAGCATCATCTAATAGGTCTTCACTAATGGTTCCACTCCCCACTAAATCGGCCAGATAGAACTCATAAATCCTTGACTCCATATCCATATCACTGCCCGCAGTAAAAGCCAGCTCACCAGCATGCGCTGAATCCCGCGCCACACCATGAGTCATAATTTCACCAATAGAGCCCCAGTCTGAAACCATGAATCCCTCAAACCCCCATTTTCCCTTTAGAATTTCTCGCTGCAGGTAGTCATCAGCCGTAGCTGGAACACCACTCACGTCATTAAAGGAATTCATAAATGTAGCTGCGCCAGCCTCCACTGCTGCTTTGAATGGAGGTAATATCACATTGTAAAGTGTCTGACTGGATACGTCGGCCGTGTTGTAATCACGACCTGCCTCGGCAAATGCATACCCAGCAAAGTGTTTGGCACAAGCCGCAATTGTGAGGGGGTCTGATAAGTCATCACCTTGATAGCCTTCTATCCACGCTTTTGCCATCACTGAAGTTAAGTAAGGATCCTCTCCAGCTCCTTCCATTATTCTTCCCCAGCGAGCATCGTAACTCACGTCGATCATTGGCGAAAACGTCCAGTGAACGCCACTGGCGGCTGTTTCTCGTGCGGCTAATTGTGCTCCTTTTTTCACACCATCAAAGTCCCAAGAAGAAGCTTGCCCGATTGGGACGGGCAACATCGTTTTGTATCCGTGGATGACATCATACCCAAATATCAAAGGAATTCCCAGCCGGCTATTTTCCACAGCCATTCGCTGAGCCTCTCTTGTTCCTTTTGCAGTAAGTACATTGATCATGCCTCCCACATATCCTTTCTTTATGTTATCAGCCTTTAATTGACTGTTTTCATCCTGAGGAACCGGTCCTGTAAACTCCCAGGGACCATTGTACATGTTGGTCTGACCTACTTTTTCTGCCAGAGTCATTGCAGACAACAGACTATCAACTTTTTTGTCAATTTCAGTATCGCTCATTTGAGCCTGACTGATAATAGCTATCGAAAGAAGAAGGGTACTGAATAAGTGTTTCATTGTTTTTGATAAACGTTTACATAATCAATTTCCATAGTCTGAGGCCAGATAGAGTCATCTACTCCATATTTACCGCCCCAGTTTCCACCAACCGCCAGATTAAGTATTAGGTGGTATTCCTGATCGAAAGGCCAGCCTTTATAGTCTTCGTTATCTTTTGTTATTGTTAGGTATTCTTTTCCATCTACTGACCAGACCATTTTTTCTTGATCCCAGTCCAGGCCATAAACATGAAACACTTCGCTGGCATCTTCTAAATAAATCGAATCTGATTTCTGTGTTCCTTCTATGTGATTGTACTTTTTGGTATGAATTGTCCCATAAACCATTCCTTGATTGTACCCTACATGTTCCATGATATCGATTTCGCCATCCAGTGGCCATTTCATTTTGCGATCGAGCGTAGGAAGCATCCAGATCGCTGGCCAGGTGCCTTTACCTTCGGGCAACTTGGCTTTCACTTCGATGCGTCCATATTTCCAATCTCCTTTGGCCTTGGATACTAATTTGGCACTGGTGTATGATTGCTCATTGACTGAATCCTTGCATGCCGTAATTTTCAATGTACCGTCAGATACCGTAACATTTTGAGGTTGATTGCTATAGTATTGGAGTTCATTATTTCCAAAGCCACAGTTTTCAGGGCAGCCGTCTCCAATTATTGGGGTCCACTTGTCTGAGTTTAAATCATCCCCCTCAAAGTCATCAGACCACACCATTTCTACGCTTTCAGATTTGTTACCTGAGCTATTTACTTCCGAACATCTGGACATATATAGTCCCGTTACCAACAGACATGTTGATATAAATATATACTTCATTATACTATCAATTTTATGTAAATACTTCCCGATTGCAAGCTAGTTGTGAGAAAGCATTGATCCCAACATATAAGAATAAAAACGATGTAGAGTTTGTTATTAATAACCATCATTTTGTTCAAGAACCCCATTTGACAAATCAATTTCCACCTGAGGAATTGGTAAAAATCCTCTGGTTTCTGCGTTGAAAGTTACCTCGTAAATTGCAGGATCTCCAGAATACATGGCTCCAACCTGATTAGTAATACTTAACTCTTGTTGTGCAACTGAAACTCCTCTTCTGAGCACATCAAAATACCTAAGTCCCTCACCAGCAAGTTCTCTTGCTCTTTCCTGAAAAAGAGCTTGCTCACTATAGCTTACAGGGCCTAATCCTACACGATTCCGAACAAGGTTGATATAACTTGCATCCTGACTTAACTCAGCTACCATTAACAGTACATCTGCATATCTAATTGCTCGATAATTGGACATGTTGTGCAGCTCTGGTGTCCCAACTGTTCCGCGATCAGACAATCGAGTGGTGTACTTGTTGTTGTAATAGCCTGTGTACTGGTAGGAACCCGTATTTAGTGTTACACCACTCTCAGAAAGAATTTGAGGTTGAGTTAGTATTGTTGCATCCAACCTTGGATCACCTTGCATGTCTTGATATCTCTTCTCTGATACCGTCGCAAATGCCCATCCACGATAAAATGTGGTACCACCAGTAACACGTGGACCCATAAGCTGAGCAGCCAGGTTTCCTTCTACATATTGCTCAGAACCCCAATCTCCTCCTACCGGCTCTCCAGCATAAGAGACCTCAAAAACACTCTCCACACTAAACTCATTCGCCATTGTAAACATCTCATCATAATCTGGAAATAAATCATGACCACTATTTGCAATCAAATCTTCCAGCTGAGTCAATACATAAGCCTGATCTACAATCGTGTTACCAGCAGTAAGTCCATTACCATATACGCCTCTTTCAAATAAAAAGACTCTGGCCAACAGGGCCTGTGCTGACCATTTTGTAGCTCTTCCTGTTCCGATTTGGGTAGGAAGGCTTGGAATAGCCTCTACCAGATCCGAAGCAATTTGATTGTAAACAACAGCAGGATCTTCCTGTGGGCGATTACCTTCAGCCAGACCTTTTGGGACTGTGGTGAACATGGGTACATTCTCAAAAAACCGAACCAACTCAAAATGAAACCACGCTCTTAAAAACCTGGCTTCTGCGACGATCCGGTCGACATCAGTTGGATTGACGTTCTCCAACTCCAAAGCATTTTCGATGGTAAAATTCGCCCGGTAAATACCGAAGTAATTTCTTTTCCAGATGGATCGCACAATGTCATTGGCGGTAGATATGGTAAACCGATTGAGTTCATCCTCTTCTGCACCGTCACCTGCGTCTTGCCCTCCTGCATAGGCATCATCAGATAGAATCTCTGACATGGTCAACGTAGGCGACCAGCTCAGGTTTGTCCCCTTTTGATGACCGAGCACATCATACGTGGCAATAAGTGCGCCTTCAACTTCCTCTACTGTGCTAAAGTAATTACTTGAAAACAAGGTAGCCTGAGGCTCAAGTGTTAGGTAATCCTCTGAGCAGGAAGAGAGTATCGCTATTGACAAAAATGTTATGAATATCTTTTTCATGACTTTAATGATTAGTAGTCTTAGAAATTAAAATGTGATGGAAGTACCAACTCGGAATGTTCTGGCCTGAGGATAAATCCCTCTGTCAATACCTGTATCTCGAATATTAACATTGCCATCAGAAACGGTAGAACCCACTTCCGGATCAGCTCCGCTATATCCAGTCAACGTAAACAAGTTTTCTGCTGAGAGGTACACTCTCCAATTGGATGCACGCATTTTATCAAGAAGGCTCGTTGGAATACGATAGCCAATTTGTACATTTTTTACACGCAAATAAGATCCATCTTCTATATTGATCATATCAGTTGCTCTGGTGTAGTTTTTATTTGGATCGTTTGCAGAAAATCTCGGAATTGTCTGACTCGGATTTTCCTCTGTCCATTGATCCAATATGTAAGATTGTCGGTTTGAAGTAACAATATCCGGTCTGTTCATACCATTAAATATTTCCAGGCCATACTGCCCAATTAGCAACATTGAGATATCAAACCCCTTATAGTTTGCTGAGAGGTTTGAACCAATCGTCCAGTCTGGTAGAGGGCTTCCAATGATCGTTCGGTCGGCATCAGATATCACACCATCGCCATCTACATCTACATAGCGTATGTCCCCTGGCTGAGCATTTGGCTGCAGTACGTCACCTTCATTACTGATATGAGAGAATACTTCACTTTGATTCTGGAAAATTCCATCTGTTTTAAAACCATAAAATGAGACCACTGGATGGCCCTCATAGGTTCTGGTTACCTCGCCAGAAAGCGCCCAACTGGCTCCAGAAATAAATCCTGCTTCATTAGCCACTTGTGTCATGGTATTTTGGTTGTACGTTGCATTTGCCCCGATGGAGTAGCCAAAATCACCTTTGTTTTCTCTCCACTCCATGGTGATTTCAAATCCTTCATTGACCATCTCTCCAACATTGGCAACTCGCAAGTCCTGACCAAGCGAAGACACAGCTGTAACATTTTGCAAGAGGTCTTTTGTGGTTTTCTTGTAATAGTCAAATGTTGCCGTTAGCTTATTCTGGAAAAACCCAGTTTCGAGTCCGATATCTAACTGCTCGGATGACTCCCACCGAATGTCCTGGTTTTCAAGGAAAGCCGGAATAGCTCCTAGAATAGCACCATTCGCCATATTGTAAGCAATATTGAAATCCACAGTAGACTCATATAGGAACGTACCGATTCGATCATTCCCGTTTTGTCCCCACGAACCTCTTAGTTTTAATAAACTTAATGGTCTCCAGGTCGGGAAAAATGGTTCTTCATTTATTACCCAACTCGCTCCAAATGACCAAAAATTGGCAAATTTGTTATTTGTACCAAAGTTGGAAGACCCATCTCTTCGCTGAGTGGCTGAGAAGGATATGCGATCGTTATAGTCATACAGTAACCTTGAGAAAATCGACGCTCTTGTAGTACGAGAAGCCGTTCCACCAGACGTTTGCGTAGAATCAACAGTCAAGTTTAAATAAATAAGATTTGGGTTACTCGTGTCTATCCCCTGGCCGCCGCCAGATAGTACTTGCCAGTTATTATCCAAAGTGGTCGTACCCACTAAAACGTTAAATCGATGATTACCGATCTCTTTCACATAATTGGCAGTGTTCTCCCATTGCAATACAGAGTTTCTCTGTATCTGTTGACCCATGTTGGTAGTGGCCGTATTATTAAAGGTACCTGTTAAAAAATAAAGTGGCTGATAAGAGCTAATGTCCAAATAGCTGACATCAACGCCAAGGCTGGTTTTGAATTGAAGACCATCTATCGGTTCCACTTGTGCAAATAAATTCCCTAAGACCTGGTCCTTCTCTACAACCTGATTCAGCAGCTCAAGTCTGGCTAGTGGGTTGACTACCTCACCTGCTACATACTGAGATATTCCATAAATATTCCCATTTCCATCTGTGACTACTGGCTCTACGGAATATGGGGGTTGCCCCAGAAGCGTTTCGTTGGTTTGGAATACCGGTGTTAAAGGATCTAAATTTAATGCGCTGCTATAAGCTCCATTAAATGACCCGTTACTCGTTACGCCACGGGTTACCAGATGAGTAAGAGTTAGCGTATTTCCCCAGCTAAACACATCGTTTACGTCCGTTCTCGTATTAAGTCTTGCCGTGTAGCGCTCGAACCTAGATTTGTCACCACCAATGATCCCTTGCTGATCGAAATAAGATATACTGGATGCGAAAGCCGTTTTTTGACTCCCTCCTTCTACACCAATATAATGACTCTGCATTGGAGCATTTGCTGTAAATAGTTCCTCTTGCCAGTCAGTATTGCTGTTTGGAATTTGATTCGGATCAATATCAGAACCATCCAGTTTTCTAGCTCCTGCTTGTGCCATTACTTGTTGATACTCATTCGCATCTAATAGATTCACCTTTTTAGCAGCATTCTGGATACCGTAGTAGCCTGAATACGTTACAGAAACCTTACCTTCTTTATTACCAGACTTGGTGGTAATCAGAATTACTCCATTTGCTGCACGAGCACCGTATATTGAAGTTGATGCGGCATCTTTTAATACTTCCATCGATTTGATATCGGCTGGATTCAGGTTGTCAATGCTCGCCACAGCTATTCCATCTACAAGAATAAGTGGATCCGCATTTCCATCAGTTCCAATACCGCGTATTCTAATACTCGGGCGTTCGCCAGGCTGACCTGACTGATTTAGTAGCTGAACTCCAGCGGCTCTTCCTTGTAAAGCCTGATCCACACGAACTACAGGTGTTGAATTGATTTCTTCAGAAGAAACACTTTCTATTGATCCTGTAAGTACTTTCTTCTTTTGCACTCCATACCCGATCACAACCACTTCGTTCAGTTCAGAAATATCGAGATCCAATGCCATATCGATGATCGTTTTATCACCTACCTGAACCTCCCTTGTTTTATATCCTACAAAGGAATAAGTAAGTGTTGCTCCATCTTCTGGAATGGAAATGGTATACTCACCATCCATACTTGTAATGGTTCCATTGCTCGTACCTTTCTGCAAAATGGTTACACCAGGCAATGTTTCCCCGGTTTCTCCATCAGATACGGTACCTGAAATTGTTCGTTGACCGAATGCCCAGATTGAAACGAGCATAAACAGCACTAATGTTAAATTCTTTTTCATTTCTTAATGGTTATTGTCCTTTTCAGTTTTACTGGAATACTCTGATGTAATCGACATTCATCTCCTGAGGAAATTGTGTATTTGCGTTGGGGTTTCCTGGCCAGTTTCCTCCTACGGCTATGTTCATGATGAAGAAAAAATCTGCTCTAAACTCTGAGAGCCCAGCTGGCGCAATATTGATGACATGGAACTGCTCATCATTAATAAACCACCTGATAGACTGATCGGTCCATATAATGGTATAGACATAATACTGATCACTCAAATTCCCCGATGCTAGCTTTTTGCTGCCACTGTATGAGGCATATCCACCATCATCCCAATGTACTGTTCCGTGGGTAACATTATCCCGACCATCGCCTCCACCAATCATTTCCATGATATCTACCTCACCACATGCTGGCCAGCTTACCTGATTAATATTGGCACCAAGCATCCAAAGCGCAGGCCATATGCCCTGACCTTCGGGCATTTTTGCCCTGATATCTACTCTCCCATATTGAAATTCATATTTGTCCTGTGTCGTTATTCTGCTCGATGTATATGATCTGCCAGAGAAATTTTGATTTTGAGCAGTAATGGTCAGTTTACCATCATTTACCTTCGTGTTTTCTTCCCGGTAATATTGCAGTTCGTTGTTACCCCATCCGCAGAGGTTTGGGCAACCGTCACCGATCTCATAATTCCATTTGGTCAAATCCAGCGCGTCACCGTTAAATTCATCTTGCCAGACTAACTCCATCCCATCATACGATATAGGTGTCTCATAGCCATCGTCACCATTGGTTGGGCCTCCATCTCCAATTTCAATCTTAACGTCAGACTCAAACGAGCGATATCTCGCAGATGCAGCATAAGCACGCACTTCAATCGCATAGATGCCGGTAGACTCATAAGTGTGAGTGAAACTACCAGACTCATTGGTCTGAAGCTCTGAACCATCGCCAGCATCAAAGGTGTATTCCACCGTATGGTCACTCTCCGCCTCAACAGTTACCGTACTGCCGTCCGCTTCATCCACATTGATGGTAACATTAAGGAATGTGGGTTCATTGGGGTCTACCGCCTTTTCTTCCTCACAGCCAAAACTGAAAGCTATTAGAACAATCAAGAGGTAAAGTTTTCTTCTGAACATGTTCACTGGATTTGAATTTTAAGACTTAAAAGAGCCACCCAGAACTGGGCAGACTCTTTTAAAGATGATATATGAGAAGTGAATTCTTAATAGAAATAAATATTGTCAACAAATAGTGTTGGCGAATTTCCTGCACCTGCATCATCAAACTTGAACTGAATAGTCTGTGTCAAATCAACAACGGAGGTATATTCACTCAATGGAATATCATAGCTTACCCACTCTCCAGTCTGGATACCTAGAGCGTATGGTGTTTCTTGCGGTCCAGAACTAATCAATGATAGGTTAATCGTAGTGGCATTTGCTGTCCAAACATCTATGTGTACATGTGTTTTACCAGATACATCTTGCACGTTACCTGCCCAATCGATACCCTGATAGTTCAATCCTGCCAATTTCAGCATGTCGTCACCATCTACTACTTCGCCAGTTACAGCAGTTGCTTGTCCCCAGTTAGGATTTGTATCTACTCCATCTATAGGTGTGTAAGCATTACTGTAAATAGAGATTACATCAGCAGCAGCATGAGTTGGAGTAGGGGCCGCAGTAGAAGGAGATGATTGAGACTCACCTGTATAGAAATAGATGTTATCAAGAAAAATAGTCTGCTGACCTTCTCCTCCATCAAATTTTAATTGAATAACGCCTGCCAGATCCACCACCTCTGAAAATTGAGAAAGTGAAATATCATATCCTTCCCAAACTCCTGTATTTATGGTCAATGCTACTGGAGTTTCAGCTCCATCACTAATTAAGAATACATTTACTGTTTCAGCGTTATCCGTCCACATGTCAAGGTGAAGGAAATCCATACCTGAAACATCTTGCGCATTACCAGCAAAGTCAATCCCCTGATAGTTGAATGACGCCAGTTTCAGCATATTTCCTTCACCTATGACCTCTCCTGTCAAAGCTGTTGATTGTCCCCAATCCGGATTAAGGTTCACGCCATCAATGGAAGTATAGGTATCACTGTAAATAGAAATTACATTTTCAGCAGCTACTGTTGGTGCTGGAGCTTCTTCCTCAGGAGTTCCGCTTTCCACCACTTCACATTCCCCCACTGTGACTACTTCTGACTCATCACCGTAGCTTACTAAAGTTGATCTCCAAAATGCAATACCTGTAGGAGAAGCTTCATTAGCAAACTCCACCTCAACAATCAACGTATCAACCTCAGCATCAATTAACTTCACCACATTATATGTCACACCTCCTATTGGAGCAGCAACTTCACCTTCAGGTGTTGCTTTTGGTAAACCAATAAAACCGCCTTCTACTTCTAAGGTAGCAGAAGTTGCATCATACGTGAAACCGTGTGTACCAGAGTTCCAACCAGTTAAGTCCTCGCCATTTTCTCCAACCCAGTTATCAGCTACTGTAGCATCAAAACAGGTGAACATTAGATCTTCCTTGAAAGCACCCTCGGCAAAAGCATCGCCCTGGTTGTCAAAAGTAAATGTCCCGTCAGTGTTAAATGTCCATGTATCATTGAAAATACATGATCGTTCACAAATTTGTGCACTGATTCCAAAAGCCCACCAGAAGGCCGAACGGTCAGACGGACCTACCTCAAATACCGCTTTCGTACCACCTTCCACGTCAGCCAGCAAATGCCATGTTTTGCCACTCTCACCTAT
Organism: Marinoscillum sp.; assembly: GCA_024305105.1. Classification (GTDB taxonomy): domain Bacteria; phylum Bacteroidota; class Bacteroidia; order Cytophagales; family Cyclobacteriaceae; genus Marinoscillum. The sequence goes on along the minus strand of JAMWZA010000029.1, from coordinate 7,268 downwards.
GAGTGTTCTCTGAGCTGCCAATGGATCTGTTATTTCTACTGTTTCCGATTTGGTCGCTGAAACTCCATCATCATTTGCTGAAGTAAGTGTCACTGTGTAAGTCCCACCTTCACCAAAAGTATGAACTGGATTCTCTTCGGTAGACAACTCAGAATCATCCCCAAAATCCCAACTGTAGGAGGTCGCATTCTGAGAGAAATTAGTAAAATTTACTTCAGCCCAATCTTCTGAGCTTACCTCATACTGAAAACTGGCCACTGGCTCTCCAGGAGTTTCAGTATCATCTTCTTTATCTAAGAGTTCACATGATGTGAAAACTATTAGTGCAATTAAAGGCAACCAATTAAAGCGCCATAAGGATTCAAACTTCTTCATAATTTTCATTTTTAGATATTCGTTTATAGGTCTTTTTATGATTTTGAAAACTTGCACACGTTTTCAATAAGCATTTTCCAAATCTGACCAGAACATCCCTAATAAAATGAAGAATACACCACATCAATACTACATCAATACGCTAATAACATTACAACAACACTACATCAACAGCTAGACATATAGGCATATAATGATCATATAGGCGCTTTTTATAAATTTCTTAATTACCTTTCATTTCTCAACTAACACATCATGTAAGCTCCTATTTGAGGTATTTCATGAAAATCAATGATGAATCGATACCAACTATTCCTATACCTTGTTTTCACTTCCATAATTGCAATGGGGCAGCAAGATCATTACGGATTTTCCAAAATCCCTTTAACTAAAACCTTCAACACAAACGATTATGATGGAGGTATTCAAAACTGGGACATCAAAGAAGATAAGCGTGGGTTTATCTATGTTGCCAACAACTTCGGACTGCTGGAGTATGATGGAGTCAGCTGGAGAAGGTACGTTGTTCAAAACAACACCCGCCTAAGGTCGCTCTTCATTGATATAGACGGGAAGATTTACGGTGGCGGTCAAAACCAGTTAGGCTATTTTACACCTGACTCCACTGGCTTCTTGAAATTTGTCAGTATTCGAGACCAACTCGAAATTTCTCAGCGTCCACTTGAAGATGTCTGGCGAATTGTCAAATACGACAATTCCATTCTATTCTCCTCTTACCAGGGAATTCTGGAGTATAAAGACAATAAACTGGAATGGATGACTGAATCCTTTGGTTCGGAAATGGCTTTTGTTGTTGGTGAAATGCTTTTCACCTATGTTCCGGAAAAAGGCCTGAGTAAATGGAATGGCGAGCAATTTGAGCATCTCGCTGGTAGTGAGGTTTTAAAAAGAAGCTCGGTAAAGGCGATCCTTCCACATAAAAACAACAGTTTGTTGATTTTTCAGGAAGATGGAAATGTCTTTGTTCGTAAAGAAAACCAATTCGTAAAATGGCTTATTGGTGCAAACGAGTTTCTCTTAGAATCGCAAATCAATCAAGCCACATTATTATCAAACAACAATATCGCCATTGGAACTCAAAACAATGGTTTACTCCTCATGAGCAGTGAAGGTGAAATTGTAAAACACCTTACCAAGGGAAAAGGGCTAAATAATAGAACAGTCCTTTCGCTACATGAAGACCGCTTTAACAACCTTTGGTTGGGACTGAATAACGGAATAACCATGGTGGAGCTTGGTTCCCCATTCTCACTAATTGATGAACAATCTGGTTTACCAGGCACGGGTTACACAGCGCTCTTGCATAACGATCAATTATTTTTGGGCACAAGCAATGGTTTGTTTTATCAAAACATACAGCCTGACCCCATTGCAGAAGAAGCTCAGCAATATAGAATAGTTGTAAACTCTGGCGGGCAAGTCTACAACCTCCAAAGCATCGATGACAAATTATACCTATCACATCACGAGGGAGCTTTTGTTGTGAATAAAGGCCGTGCGGAAAAATTTTATAATGAGTCGGGTGTTTGGAAACTAATGAAAATCCCCAAAACGGATCAACTATTAATGGGTGGATATGAGGGGTTCAATATTCTGGACCCTAATAATTTAGATTCCCATGAGCAGGTTATGAATTTCAATGAATCCAGTAGGGTATTTGAATTCATGAATGACACTACCCTATTCATGACACATGGCTATAAAGGAGTCTATAAAATCGCTTTAGACCGCACCAATCTAGAGGCTTCCAACATTCAGTTTTATGGAGCAGACTCAGGCTTTCCCTCCAATATTCTCATTAATGTTTTCAATCTGAGTGATCAATTAATTTTTGCGGCAGAACGAGGCATTTACACCTATAACCACGAGTATGATTCAATGACACATGTGGATGAGCTGGAAACATATTTGGGAAGAGATACACACGTGAGTGAGCTGAGTCAGGATGTAGCTGGTAACATCTATTTCCTAAGTAATAATACCATTGGCTACCTGGCTAGAAACCCTTTTGGTGGTTACGAAAAACATACAGCCGCTTTTAGCCGCATCATCAAATACCTTTCAGATGACTTGGAGAATGTCAGTATCATTGACCATGAGAACGTCTTTTTTGGGGCCAAAGAAGGCTTTATTCATTACAACCCGAGCATCCGTAAGTTGAGAAATCAACCGTTCAAAGCATTCATCAGAAGTGTAACGGCCAAGACGAAAACTGATGAAACGCTCTACGGAGGTGCAAGTGATAGCACTATTTACACTGACGAGATACCATCTCTTCCTGCCTTCTTCTCATCGCTCAGATTTAGCTATGCGGCTCCTTACTTCGATGGGCAAGACGAGTTGGAATTCCAATTTATGCTAGAGAATTTTGAAAAGGACTGGTCTGAATGGAGTAAGAATACCGAAAAAGAATACACCAATCTTTCGCAAGGGGATTACACTTTTCGTGTACGAAGTAGGAATGTTTTTGATGAAATAAGTGAAGAAGCTACTTATACTTTTAGAGTTTATCCTCCCTGGTACCGCTCAAAAGCGGCTTATATAGCATATGCGCTGGTATTGGTAGCCGTTTTTGGTGTGTCCATGTTTATTCTCGATATCAAGCACAAGAAGGACAAAGCAGTGCTTACCATCAACCAGAAGCGTGAATTGATGCGAAAAGATCATGAGCTGGTAGAAGTATCCAAAAAATCTGAAGAACAAATTTCCAAACTGCGGAATGACAAGCTACGATCCGAAATTGATCATAAAAACCGGGAATTGGCCACTACGACTATGCACTTGATCAATAAGAACGAGTTCATGCTTTCTGTCCGTGACGCGTTAAAGGAATCCACTAAGAACGGCCCTAAAGATTTTAAAAAGATCATTCGAGACATAGATCGAAACTTATCCGAAGATGAAGGATGGGAACAGTTCACCAAACATTTTGATCAGGTTCATGGTGATTTCTTATCGAATGTGAAAAAGGATCACCCTACACTTACTCCGCAGGAAATCAAGCTCTGTGCCTACTTAAGAATGAACATGTCATCTAAGGAGATCGCCAATCTATTGAACATTTCGGTACGTGGTGTAGAAATCAGCAGGTACAGATTGCGGAAGAAGTTGGATATTAGCAGAGAAGTTAATCTGGTCGAATATATGATGGAGTATTCATGAAAAGAATCAGCACAGTCATTTTAATGATAATTTTAATCATTCCACTCCACTCCCAAAACCTACTTGTGATGAGTAAAACCAATGGTTTCAGACATGTCAGCATCGCTTCAGGGCAAGACATGCTACAAAGCATAGCTAACCAGAGGACTTATACTATTCACTTCACTGAAGACTCTAGTTCTATTAACACGAAAAACCTTCAGGAGATAGATGTGATAATCTTCTTAAACACCTCTGGTGACATCCTGGATGACTCTGGGCAAGAGGCGTTGCAAACCTTTCTTCATAATGGAGGCGGCTTTCTGGGCATTCACTGTGCAAGCTGTACCGAATATGACTGGCCATGGTATGAAAAACTGGTGGGGCGACACTTCCAGGATCATCCACCTCTACAGCAAGGCACGGTATTGATAGATACAAACTCACCAATGACCAATCATTTAGATTCTACCTGGCTTAAAACAGACGAATGGTACAACTTTAAGACCCCACTTCCTCAGAACCTAAATCCTATCATGTGGGTAGATAAAAACGCCTATCAGGGCGGAACCATGGGAGAAACACATCCTATCACCTGGTATCATGAATTTGAAGGCGGTCGTTCTTTCTACACAGCCCTTGGGCATACAGATGATACTTATTCAGACTCCCGTTTTATCAAAATGATTGACAAGGCACTACTCTGGCTGATCAATTGAAGCTATTTTCGCTTATCTTCTCTAGTAAACAATCGAACCATGAACAAACTATTTCTGATACTGCTGTTTTCGACCTCACTAGCCGTGCAGTCCCAACCCCCGGAATATTACCTAATCAAAGAGTATCAGATCAATCAGGAATATCAAAGTCAAGTACTGGAAACTTATTTTGAAAAAACATACTTACCAGCACTTAAACGAGTTGGCATTGAAGCTGTCGGTGTATTTAAGAACATAGAACTGGAAGGTATAGACGATCAAGTGTTCAATAATTCATACTACCTCCTCATTCCATTCAGTGACTTAAATCAATTAGCAACACTTGAAGAAAGCATCTCTAGTGATAAAGCCTATCAATTAAGCGCAGAAGCATACATCAATGCCACTCATGATCAGGCTCCATATGCTCGCATTGAGCTAACTGTACTGAAAGCATTCGAAGATCACCCCAGATTTAAGATCCCTGATCTTTCAGCTCCAAAATCAGAGCGTATTTACGAACTAAGAAGCTATGAAAGTCCCACAGAAACCTTTTTCGTTAATAAGGTGAAAATGTTTAATGCGGGAGATGAAATTGGCCTTTTCAGCAAATTAGACTTCAATGCTGCCTTTTATGGCGAAGTATTGGCTGGCTCTAATATGCCGAATCTAATGTACCTGACAGCTTTCAACAACAGAGAGGAAAGAGACCAGAAGTGGAAGCAGTTTGTAGACGATCCGCAATGGAAAAAGCTCATTGGTGACAATCAGTATGACAACAATGTATCAAAGGCTGATTTGATCTTCCTAAAACCATTACCTTTTTCTGATTTTTAATCGAGCAATAAAAACCCTGTTTCATCGTAAAGGAGTTTAGCTAACCACCGATGCAACCATTTCGGTAGATTATTCATCTAAGCCATATGAATCAAAAACTCAACTCACTCACACTAGTACTCACTTTACTGAGTCTTACGTTTTCCGCATCTTCTCAGTCACTCGTGGGAATGATCTTAGATGAAGAAACCAGAGGACCGCTACCCTTTTGTACTGTAGGTATAGCCGGCAAAAGTTCTGGTACAGTAGCCAATGCAGAAGGAAAATTCATACTTGGTAAAGAAACATACCAACCTGGTGATACGCTTGTAGTAAGTCATATTGGTTATGATCGTTATAAAAAGGTGATCGCTGAAGTACCGAAGGAGATTTTGCTCAAACCAGTATCCATATCGCTCAATGAGATAAGTATCCTGTCCCGTGAACTTACAGCTAAAGAGATCATTGAAAAGATTGAGGAGAATTTTGATTCGAATCATCCGGAAATTAATGAGCGACAACACATTTTTCTGCATGAATATGAAAAGGCCAAATTCCCAAATGCAAATCAGATGAAGATTAAGGAGTCAGATTTTTTGGGACTTGATCCCGATGTGATTCGAGATGCTTTGGATAAACTACCAAATGAGTTTGTCGAGTACAAAGACGCTATTGTAGAGGTATATCACTATGGTAATGACTCAAAACTAATTCCTCTTGACGCAGTATCTCTGGAGGAGCAATCCATGCAGGATTTAGGAGAAGAATTGGAAAACAAGTTTAAAGGATTTGGAGAAAGTATTAAAGAGAGCATCAAAAACGAAGATCAGTACTTTAAAATAAAAACGGGTATCCTCTCTTTTAAAGCAGACATGGATACTGCCAATAGCGACGGAACAGCGGATACTATTTACCTCAATGAAACATCCTACCTCAAAAGCTCAATCAATGCTTACCAAAAGCGCTATGCGGATATTTCCAGTGACAACTGGGAGTTTATAACCAAACCTGGAAAATATCGATATACTAAAGGAGAAGTAACTATTGTCAATGACGAACTGGTCTATCAGGTAAGCTTCAAACCCAAAATGGGTGGACTATTTGAAGGCGTGATATACTGCTCTACCGCTACCTATGGCGTACTACAGGTAGATTTCGCTTATGCCTCTGGCAAGAGCGATGAAAACTTTCACCTGCTAGGCATTGGTCATTCAGTTGATGGAAAAGGCGCTCGGGTCATCTGGGAACATACCAAAGACGGTTATCTCCTGAAATACATCAATGCTTATGAACATGAAACAGCCTCGATAGATCGGAATTTCTCGTTTGTTAAGAAAGAAAAACGATTCCTCTGGGACAAAACCGTCAATACTTTAAGTATGGATCTAGATCTGTATTTTGATATCAATGACCGTGTGGAGCTGCTGGTAATGGATCGAAACCCTATTACTGAGGAGCAGTACACGAAAGCTGAAGAACCAAAAAAGATTACATTTAGGAAAGAGATCAGCAATTCCCCTGATATCTGGAACAATCAAACGGTACTGGCACCAACATCTGAGCTTGCCAAATACAAAAGATCATCGTCAAGCAAATAACCTAAGCCCCTATTCTACCTTCCAAACCAAGTGTAGAAAATGGATCGTCTATATCTGCAAATTCGGGATGAGAAATATGTAGCAATCGATAGTGCTGTTTAATGCGCTTATCATCTATCAACAATGCTCCTGAGCTTTTTCCATGAACCATGTACCATGGCGTACCATAATCAGTACATAAGTCGAGCATTTGGATTTCACTCAAATCGATATAATACCTCCACAAACCATCGAGAAAATCTCGATCCCGATCTTTGATTTGCTCCATCATTTCTATATTCAATATGGCAGCAATGTCCTTTTGTTTACTGTAAAACTTATGGACAACTTCAATTACAGGTCCATGTCGCCATGCTTTTGCCTGATCATGGATCAATGGTCTGCCATCAATGGCCAGATGCCACCCATGTGCAAAAAGCACCATGAATTCGGCCTGATGAACAGTTATTTTAACATTGGAATTGATGGATTTACTCACGAAATAGTGAGCAATTGTTAGGGCATTATACATCTGTCTATTCTATTAGCTGGAAGTCTAAAATAAACCAATAGACAGAGAATAACCAAGAAACAGACTTTATTTATTAATATTTAATATTGAAATAGTATAATAAATGCG
>JAMWZA010000289.1 GCA_024305105.1 Marinoscillum sp. | reverse complement strand
CAGCAGCATAATTAAAATAGCTCCAACGACCATCGGGTCAGTGAGGCTACTGATGCTCATCGATGTTTGCAGTTGGCTATTAAGTACTGGGACGAGAATCAGTATTAAAATCAGACTGATGACGAGTGCCGTTAGCGTAAGCAAGATAGACTCAGACATGAATTGTCGGATAAGCATGCCTCGTTGTGCGCCCATTACCTTGCGAACTCCCACTTCGAGTGCTCGTTTCATGGAGCGGGCTGTGGACAGGTTCATGTAATTGATGCTGGCGATGAGAATGAGGAAAATAGCGACAGCACCAAAAATGTAGATGTAATTGATGTTTCCCAGTGCTTCTGGTTCTCCTTGAAACGTGGAGTATAGGTGTATGTCCTGAACATTGATCATCTCGTATTTGATGGAAATATCAAACTGATCGAAGATGGTTGCCACATATTGCTCAATGATGGTTTCGTTGAGTTTTTCTTCCACTGTTTGTGGGTTGATTCCTTCTTGCAGCAAAACATAAGTGTAGATGCCAAATCCACCCCAGTTCTGTGAGTTGTTGCGGTCTACGGTGCTCGCCGAGATCATGGCTGTAGGTCGTATATGATTGTTTGGCGCCAAGTCTTGGTACACTCCGGTGACTTCTAGCGAATTGTTGTCAGTTTTAAGGATTTGCCCAATTGGGTTTTCACCTTTAAAAATCTTTTCTGACATGGATTGGCTAATCACAATGGAGTTGGGACCTTCCAAAGCTGTTGATGGATTTCCTGCGATAAACTCATAATCGAACACATTGAAAACTGTGCTGTCCACCATGAAGATATTTTCTTCGTAATAGCTAATGTCATTCTTGCCAAATCGTGTGCGTCCATTGCCAATGAACCGAGTGTATTGTTCTACTTCTGAAAATTCATTCTTGACTGTTCTGCCCAGAGGAAGCTGAGTAACAGCCCAGCGAAAGGCATTGTCTGGCTCTTTAATGTCCGACGAAATTCGATAGATCCGATCAGCCTTACTGTGCTGCTGGTCGTAGCTTACTTCGTGGTAGAGGTATAAGACAATGAGCAGGCTGGAAACGATTCCGATAGTCAGTCCAAGCACATTGAGCGTGGTGTAACCCGGCTGCCGCAGAAGATGCCGCACGGTGATTTTAAGATAGTTTTTGATCATTTTAGTCTGAGTTTGGTTGAAATCTTAGACTAGAAATGAGCTATCTGGGTTGCAGAATTGTGATCAGTGGTCGATTATTTAATAGTTTTTAACAAATTGGAATGTTGATAAGTGAGTGCAAAAGTATGGTATGGAGCCGTGTAAAAGTTGTGGGAAACCACATGCCCAATTTATTGCAAACGCAAAGGAATGGATCTACCTTAGAATTACCAAACAAGAGATAGAAATCGAAACTTCGGTTTCCGTTAATTACGCAAAAGTTATCAGAAAGCTAAGGCTGATCATAGCGTGGCAAAATTGATGCGTTATATACAATATGGTTTATCTATAGAGTGTTGATCAGGTTTCGAACTGTAGTTTGGCATTGGATGACGGGCTACTGTCCCGCATAAAATGAAAAGGGTAGCTGTCCGGTCAAATGGATAGCTACCCTTTTTGTATAAAAAAAGCAGATAACCAAATGGTCACCTGCTTCGCAGAGGCTATTTCCACAACCTATACTTAAGCCTCTACAGCTTCTTGATATTCCTTCTTAATGGCCTTCACGCGATTTCGCATCACATCGGACATTTGGTCAAATGCTTTTTCCAGGTGATCAAATGAATCATCCGAGGAATCCAGAAGGCTGTCATACAATGATTTTATAGTGTCTTTGGATTTTGCCAGATTGCTCATTTCCTGATCCCACTTTTGCTTTTGGTCAGCGGTAATGAATTTGGCAGTGTGTTCCAATTCGTCAAGGTTGTTAAATAAATCTTCAATCTTCTCTTTGGCTCTATGTTTAATATTATCTCTATTCATAATTTTAAC
>JAMWZA010000288.1 GCA_024305105.1 Marinoscillum sp. | reverse complement strand
TCTCGGTAAGCTTACCTCTGTTTTTGAAGATGAGGATCCTGTTGAGTACCGGTGTGTTTTCTTCGATATCACAGAGCGATTCAGAGCAGAACGAGCACAAAGTCTTTATTACAAAATCGCCAATATCACGATTACAAAAAATCGTCTAGAGGACTTTTATGGCCAGATTTTCCATGAGCTAAATGAGATTCTAAAAGTCAGAAACTTCACAGTAGCCATGAAAAAGGGTAAATCGTATGATTACCCCTATTGGATCAACGAACATGAACAAACCACAGGTGCTACCTTAAAAAAAGATGTGGAGCGCCTTCTCGCTGACTATACTTTTGAACGCGGAAAGCCACTAATCATTTACAATGAAGGGATTGAAAAGATTGCCAAGCAAAAAAAAATCAAATTACTCGATCCACTTCCCAATATTTGGCTAGGCGTTTTAATCTTCCTTGACGGCACTCCAATTGGTGTACTAAGCGTTTTTTCATACCTCGATCAATCCGCTTACAACCACAAGGATCTGGAGTTATTGGATTTCATTTCCGGTCAGATCACTCTCGCTCTTGAGCGTAAAATCAATGAAGAAAAAATTCAAAATCAGGCAGCACGAATAAACGCCATATTTGAGAGCAGTACGCACCAGATATGGTCACTAAATCGTAAGTATGAATTTACTTCGTTCAATCAAAACTATGCGGTTGCCTTTGAAGAGTATTATGGATTTACTCCAAAGGTTGGGATGGCACTACCAGGATTAGAACATAAGCGAATCAAGAAGCAAACAATCTCCTTCTGGAGCAAGAAGTACGACACGACATTCGATGGTAAAAGCATCAATTTCCAGCATAGCATTAAGACACTAAAAGGAAAGAAAGTATGGCGTGATGTCTTTCTCAACCCTATTTTCTTACCAGATGGCAGCATTCATGAAATCTCTGTAATTGCCAATGACATTACAGAGAAAAAGAGCTCCGAAAACGCGCTGAAAGAAAGTGAAGAGAAGTTTAGAAACATTTTCGAATCCTTCCAGGATATTTACTTTAGGTGCGATATGAATGGAATTATTTCCATGGTCAGCCCATCCGTGTCAGATGTTTTGGGTTATGCCCCAGAAGACATCATTGGCAATCAAATAACCGATTTCTTTATTAGTAAAAGCAAGCTATCGGAGCTATTCAAAAGTTTGTATGAACACAAACAGGTTCAGAACTTTGAAGGTGAAGTGCGAACCAAGAACGGTGAGGAAATACAGTTTCTGAGCAATGTAAGACTGATCAAAAGAAATCGTAATCAGTATGAAATAGAAGGCGTGGCTCGGGATATTTCCAAACTCAAGGAAACCAACAAACAGCTAAGAGACGCTAAAGAAGTAGCTGAACGCTCATTGCAAATAAGGGAACGCTTTCTGGCCAACATGAGCCATGAAATCCGAACACCTATGAATGGGGTGATCGGCATGATCGACTTGCTAGGCACTACCGCACTGGATGATGAGCAGTCTGAATACATCCGAACCATCAAAAAATCATCCGATAGCCTACTACACATTCTCAACGATATATTGGATCTATCCAAAATTGAGGCTGGAAAAATGAAATTGCGTCAGGAACCTGTTCGTATTTTCGACACCTTTGAGAAAGTCTATGAACTGTATTCGCAGCAAGCGCATATCAGTAAGAACTCACTTTACTACCATCTGGATGATCAACTTCCAGAATATATACTTGCAGATGAAACCCGATTGATGCAAGTGCTTTCCAATCTCACATCCAATGCCATCAAGTTCTCTCCCCAAAAGGGAACCATCAATTTGGGTATTCGGGTAATGGAGCAAAAACACAATCGATTCAAGTTCAAGGTTTCTATTAAGGATTCTGGCATTGGTATTTCCAAAAAGGACATAGACAAACTGTTCCAAAATTTCAGTCAGATTGACAGCTCCAGCAGTAAAAATTTCTCTGGAACTGGTCTGGGGCTGGC
>JAMWZA010000287.1 GCA_024305105.1 Marinoscillum sp. | reverse complement strand
AATACAAAATCTAAGTCCTCCTTTTCAATATCCTAATGAATAATGCGGGTTTAATATACAGCATGGAGCCCCGGTTTTCCGGGCCGCTGTCCATCGGGTTGTCCTACGACGAAATTCACCAGCAAGTAGTTGAAGAAATCAACTGGAACAAATTACCATTTATTCAATTGAAAGGATGGAAGGTGTTTTGCTATACCGATGCGGTTAGGTATCGCCCACTGATTAAAAACGATAAGTAAGATTGCCAACCAAGCTGTAAATCCACATATAATTGCCCAGGTCATAGGCTAGCTCCTGATGTGCCACATCCAAATCTACAGACCCCACCAAATTGTATTTGAGCAGTTTTTGAAAGCTTACACCTGCTCTTTGCGACCGTAGTGTGAATATCTGATCAGTAGCGAACCCATCGGAAGACTGAATGGTTCGGATGTCCGGAGAATAGCCAAAACCGGCGATGAGTCCGATGAATGTGTCCGGAGATTTGAAGTAACGTCTGACATTGCCTACACAAGAAAAGGAAGTGCCAGCTTGCTTGTCTGGAGTAATGAAAGGACGCCATGAAAACCACATGCTTTTATAGTACCATCCAATCGATCCGGTATAGATCGTCACTTTACTCGATTTAGAAAAGTATAAGTGCCTTAGGCCAATAGACGCTTCAAAACTTTTGGGAAGCGACTTGTGTAACTCCGCTCCAAACCGATGCTCAGGAAAAAGGCTGCTAGTTGAAAACCCATAGTTCAAGTAGGCATACAGACCATTAGCAATGGTCGGATAAAGATCAATTTCACCCTGGAGTCCATTGGACTCAAATCGACGTGCCACATTTACTCGGGCGATGGAAGTTCCCCAGTTATTGCGTCTATTGAGCTGAAGGGAAGAGTATAATGAATACTGATTGCTGTTTCTGTCAAAGTAATCAGCACCCAGACGATAATTAACCGCATAGCGTAGTTTGGCTACTTTAAGGCTTTCTAACAATTCTTTCCCTCTTTCACTGGCCGGGTTTTGTTGCAAAAGGTAATTGGTAGAGGTAATAGCCTCATTTAATTTTTCCAGGTTTTTTTGAATAACCGCTTTTTTATAGAGAAAATCGTCAAAGTTTGGGTGTTTTTCCAGCGCTTGATTCACTGCCGCCAGTGCATTCTCATATTGCTCATCCCACATGAGTACATCAATTAGTGCATTATTTGCATCTCTATACTGTGGATCATTCTTTAGCACCGTTTGAAATTCAGCGATTGCCTGTTTGCGTTGTCCATCCCAGGCATAGGTTCGGCCTAAGAGAATTCGAACGTCAGCATAATCAGGACTGCTCTCCAGAATGAACGATAGTTTTTCACGGGCTTCCTTGCGTTGACCATCGAACGCCTCTTCGCGTGCCAGATTAAATAATTCGTCTGCACCTAAACTCTTCCATTCCTGAGCGAAGAGAATTTGAACTACCAGAAGAAGCAGAAAGGTTAATTTAACTTGTTTCATGTAGCTTTTATAAGTTTTTCAGGCGTTGATTTAGTTGGTTTGCCAATTCATTCGTAGGCTGTTTTTCTAGAATTTCTATGATCATTTGTCTGGCTTCATTTACCCTGTTTTGTTCCAGCAGGCCTCGGGCTACCCGAGCTTTCAGGTCAAAACTAGCGGGGTTTCGTTCCAGTCCTGTTTTGGCCATTTTCATAGCCAAATCGGAGTAATCATTCCAGTAAGCTACATCCGAATAGGCATTATAGGCATCTTCATAGTTCTCAGCTCTTCTGAGCACTTCATCCAATACCATCGTTGCACTATCAAACTGACTATTCCACGCATAAGTTCTCGCCAGCAACACCCGCAAGTCATGAAAGTTAGGGCTTTTCGTTAATCCGTATCGGCATACTAGTCGGCTAGAGTCAAATTTTCTTTGCAGTCCCAGTGACCGGGCGACCATATACAATGAATCAGGCACCTTTTCCAATACTTTTAGCTCTTTAAGTAATTTCTTATCGGAGGCTGAAAAG
>JAMWZA010000286.1 GCA_024305105.1 Marinoscillum sp. | reverse complement strand
AGCGTATCAGCCAGATTATCTGACCTTGTTTTTGTATGAGCTCAAGGCCGGAAATCTCAAATTTAAAACGGTTAAGAATGTCAAGTTTCACTTCTTCTCAATCGAAGGGTGGTATTTCGAGCTAGCGAATTTTAACCGACCAGGATACAATTCAGGTTGGTTGATTTCAAATCTGGTGCGCCTGGAAGGCAACCAAAAACAACTGATGAAAGATTACATCTATGACAAGAACTAAACACTGGTTCTCATTTATTCTGACACTTTTTATTCTTTCTACTTCACTTCATGCTCAGGAATCTGAATCTCCTGATCCGTACATGGATGAAGTTTTGAGCCTTGTAAGTTTTTATAAGTACATGCTCAATACAGTAGGAGGAACAAGAACTTCCACCAGAGATAAGGAAGTGATTATTACAGAAAGCTTCAGTAAGGCGTTTTTGGACGGCCAGGTTCAGATTGAGGATGACCTGTTACCCAACCGAAATGCGATAACCAATAAGGATGTAAGAGCCTATCTACGTGATGTAGATTTTTTCTTTAAAAGTATTCAGTTCGAGTTTGACGACATAGAGGTGGTCAAAGATGAACGAGACAATGGTAAGCCTTACTATCTCGTTTCATTTCAAAATAGCATTGATGCAATAACACTTGAAGGTGATCCCTATCAAAACTCTGGAAAACGCTATTTGGAGATCAACCTGGATCCTGAGAGCAATGACCTGAAGATTGTTAGCGTGTATTCCACCAAAATAAGTCGAGAAAAAGAATTGAGAAACTGGTGGGAGACCTTGTCATTTGAATGGACGCGTATTTTTAGAGAGGCCGTCCCGTTCGATAGCTTGAGCGATCAAACGCTCCTGGATATAGCTCGAATCGATAGCTTAAACCTGTCAGGAAATCAGTTCATTCAATCTTTGAAGCCACTGGCAGCATTAAATAGGTTGGCTTATGTCAATATTTCTAACACCAAGATTAGTGACCTTAAACCGCTTCGTTATTCACCGAGATTAAGTGTTTTGATTGCTTCGAATACCAGCATCAATGACTTATCCGTAATTGAGTATTTCGAGCAATTACGCGAACTCGATTTGAGCCGAACAAATGTTACCGCTATAGACGCGATGGCTAAATCCTCTTTGGAAGTACTGAATCTAAGTGGGACAAATGTGGTTGTTTTCAGCTCTCTGGGGCCAGTGACTACTTTACGTCAGGTAAATCTCTCCAATACCGCATTTTCAGATTTATCACAACTGTCGAGTAGCAAAAGTCTGGAATGGCTGGACGTATCCCGAACAGGTATAACACAGCTACAGTCGATTAGTAATAGCAAGAAGTTGAGCTATTTGAATGTTTCCGAAACGTATATAGCGAATTTAAATGGAGCTGATAAGTTGACCGGTTTAACAGAGATTCATCTTAACCAAACACGTGTCAATAGTTTGGAGCCACTCAATGGGTTAAAAAAGCTAAAGAAGGTATATGCTGACTACACTGGTGTTAGTGAGCGTGCTGCCTCGGATTTCATGTCATCCAACCGTGGAGTAGTCGTTATCACCAATTCTGAGAAAATAATGGATTGGTGGAGAGAAGTTGGAGCTGACTGGCAACAGGCGCTTTCAACGTATGTACCTGCTAATCCATCAAAAGAGGATCTCATTCAACTGCTAAATAGAGATACGCTCGATGTGAGCAGGAATCGTTTGACGGATGGCACGCCGTTAACACGATTTTCCAAATTAAGATACCTGGACATCAGTAGAAACTTGATTACTTCATTTGCTTTTACAAATGGAATGGAAAGTCTGGAGTTCCTAAAGGCAGAAAAACTCCCTGCTGAATCGACAATTGGTTTGGAAGCGAATAAAAATTTGAAGTTCATCATCTTGACGGAGAGTATTGTAAAGGATATTCGTTCTTTGGAATCCTTGAATAAGCTGGAACTTTTAGATGTAGAAGCAACAGCAGTTTCTGAGCAGGCAGTGAAAGAATTGCTAAAAATAAGCCCTAAAACGGTAGTGATCTATCAGCCGAGGGCGTTGCTGGACTGGTGGGAACAATTACCCAATGAGTGGCAAGAAGAGTTTGATCTGGAGCTCGTGGATTCGTATCATCTGCATAAATTAGTTGAATCAGAAGAAATAGCAGTTGAAAACAGTTCCCTATCGTCACTGAGGCCTCTGGATGTTTTTATCAACTTAAAACGTATTTCGTTGGACAGAACTCGAGTGACTTCATTATTGGAATTGACCACTCATGAGTATCTCGAGGAAATTACTTGCAAAAATGGGCCGCTAGCGAATATTGAGTCTATAGGG
>JAMWZA010000285.1 GCA_024305105.1 Marinoscillum sp. | reverse complement strand
AAAGCTTATTCCTATTGCATAATCAAGGTTAAACGTTATAAAAGATCTAATTAATAGCGGCTTCCAAACAAAAATTGGTTAAACTTAACGGATAAACTTCTTCTCAATTTGTTTTTCATATAACGTTCTTGTATATTGATTTTACAAATCATTTCTAAACATTAAGAACAAACACTATGAAAACCAAAACAAAACAAATTGCCCTTGGCTTAGCCATTCTCTTTGCGAGCGCTATTGGTATCAACTCCGTGATTGCCGCAGCTTCCATTCAGTCAATCTCTGCAGATCCTGTAAAATGCCCTGACGGCAAGGATGATTGTGTGGAGGTAGAAACTCCTAATGGTACATTTTACTTTCACAAAGGAAATCCAATTGGTATCGCTGAATAATACAATTATGAAAAAGAGAAACATACTTTATTCAATAATGGCTTCTTGTATACTAACCATAACTTGTCTGTCTCTTGAAGCAAGATCGACTGCATCCATCAGTGCAATAGACGGTGATAAATACGTCTGTTCAAGCGGTGGAAAAATATGCGTATCGGTAGAAATGGCCAACGGTGCAATCGTCGATTTTTTTGAACCTAATGTGATAATTGTTTAAATCAAAACTGACTTATTATGAAAAAGCTCATACAATCGTTGTCCGTTGCGGCCGTGTTGACTGTCTTATTTACCACAGTAATCACTCTGGACACTAAAGCGGCGGCAATTCAATCTATAGCAGCAGAGCCTGTGGAATGCTCAGGTTCTCCAAATGTGTGCGTAGAAATCGAAATTGCTCCAGGCACACGTCCAATAATCTTTCTTAAGGGGGGAACTAATTTTCAATAAATAGTACAAAACAATAGAGGTTGTACCTACTGGGTACAACCTCTATTTTTTTATATCTCATAATTGTTCGAAACGCAATTATCAATCCAACTTACAGATGAATAAACGCTCCACTATTAAGCCATTGTATTACATAACAACAATACTCATTATTCTAACATCAGCTTGCAATCCCAATCAAAAAGTAGACAACTACCTGTCTCAATTTAAAATTTCCTCTATTCCAACTGCCACACTGACATTCGATAGTCTTCTGGCTACTGCCATGGACATTCACGTGTTAGATTCCATGCTGATGATTAATGAATTTAGACGTTCGGGACATCTCGTTTCTTTTTGGGACAAGCATACCGCAAAGTTGATTAAGCGTAAATTCCCAGTCGGCAAGGGTCCTGGTGAGTTTATGCCGCCCTTGTACTTCGAATATCATAAGGATACAATTGGCATCTACAATAGGACTGATTACAAATACAGAACATACGTATTTGACTCCAACTTAAACCCAATAAAGCTTACAGAAACAGCTCCCTTTCCTAGTTATCCTGCCTGGGTTAAACGTATTTCTGATACGGTATTTTTAGGAACCCAACGAATAAGCTACTTAAACACTGAACAAGAACGACCGGAACGACTATCATTACTAAACCATACCGGACAAGTTCTGAAAGGAATTAAAGAAGACTATCCAATAATCAAAACCAATATTAAAATAAACCCACGTCTTCAATCACTGATTTTCCAGGGGTCTAGGGAGCTTAATCCTGATAGAACCAAATTAGCGATAGCCAGTGTTGATTTAGGTAGCATGGAAATCTTTGAAGTGAACAATTCATCCGCTCATAAGTCTTTTGAGCACATGGTAGATGAAGAAGTTCACATTAGTAAATACTCCGATAACAGTACCAGATATGTGAAATTTTCTGATGAACAAGTAAGAGGTTTTGCTGATATTTTTACTACTGAAGATGGTATCTACTTACTTTATGCCGGCGAGAGTGCAGCCATGAAAGTGAGGAAAGGCTATCGATTCATTCTTTTTACTGATTGGAATGGTCGGCCAATACGCGGTTATGAGTTAGACAGACCAGTAGTTTGCTTTACGATTGACCAGCCGTCCAATGTTTTTTATGGCATCAGTTACGATTTTGATCAATTAATCACCGCTCAGTTATAAATCGGAATGCCTTATGAAAGTTACTCTTATCTCAATGATTACGCTAGTTTGTATATCCTGCAACTTGGACAAGCCAACAACTTTGATTCTTCCCCCAATATCTAATTTTGAGGCATATCACGCTTCAAAAGCAAGTATTGATTCAACACAAACATTGGCAAACTCTTGCAATCGCATTGTCACTTTCTTAAGTGGAGACTGTTTCGAATGTATCTCAGAACTAAACAAGTGGGTTGCTTTTAAGGATGCAGTCGATTCAGAAGTGGGCTATTTTCCTATCCAAATTTATGTCTATTCGTATGACTTTGACCGGTTTAAGACATTTTTGTCATCCGAATCTACTACACCTATTGACTTCCCACTTTTGCTTGATGTAAACGGTCAAGTCTATGAAAAATTCCTTTTGGAAAATGGGCTTCAAGATCAAAAAATCACTTACCTGCTTAACTCG
>JAMWZA010000284.1 GCA_024305105.1 Marinoscillum sp. | reverse complement strand
TTGATGGATACTTTGTCATAGTTAAGGGCCATCAAGCGCTCAAAGTACTCACGCACCTTGTAGTAAGTAATTTCTTCTCTACTTATGAGGATACTCCCATCTCACTATCTGGAGCGAAAAGCTCTTCTGCCCGATCCATCACACGTTGAGCTTCAGAAAACTGGGTCTTCTTATCGCCGATGATGCTAATGTATTTACTGAGATCCTTTACTTTCTCCAGAGCCAACGAGTCAATGGCCTGTTTTCTTCTTGGGTCTACATCATCCTGAGCATTGGCCGATCCAAGTGCTACAATTACAAATGAGAGTACTAATAAATAGTTATTCAATTTCATCTTAATGCTTTTTTTGAGTTTACTTCTTCAGAACCAATTCTTTGATCTTGCCATAGTCATCGAGAACCATTTCCTCCACTACAGCCTTGTTGTTTTTCGTATCCTTTAAATAGTCCAAATACTTTTTGATTGTAGTTGGCTCGTCATAATCAGGATTTCCTGTACCCCTGTATATCACAATAAGCACTGGTGCATCTGGATTTGAAAACATGGTCAATGCTTCACTAATACTACCATTAGCAGAAGCTGTGGTAGATGCCTGTGAAATAGCTGTAAAATAGTTTTCTAACTTTTCTGATTTGGTTGGTTCTTTAACAGCTTCACGTTCTGGTTCTTCACTTTCATCCATATCGTCTGATAGTTCTTCTTCTATCTGCTGGCTCACCTCCTGCTGATCAGAAAGGTCGGACATTTTCTTTTTATTCTTACAAGAAGAAAAGCCAACGATCAATGCTAAAAGTAACATACTATTGATGGTGGAAAGTTTGAGTGTATTTCGTTTCATTCTTTTTTCTATTTTATCACGCTTATTAACGTAAACTTTTAGTTTTTGATTTAACAATTTTTGGTTGTGCAAATAGTAAGCCAAACTTACAAAGCATTCAAAATACCCTTTATAGGAATGACTAAAGAATCAATTCGAGAATGACCTATTCATTTTGAGAAGAATGCTCAGAAAGCCATAAAAACTCGTAAGGTGCCAATTGGCTCTCAGCGTCACTTTCTGTGATGTGATCAAACCAGCCTGCTAGCGGATTAGTAATAGGATGTGCTGTAAAATTAAATAGACAAGTAATTGTTTCGTTTCCATCAAGGGAATACCTTTTTAACCCAAACAAACCGTCTTCCAATGGAAGTACCTCAAACTCACCAAAAGGGTTAAACGGCAACAATTCTGACCTTATTTCAATAAGGATTTGAAGTTGGTCTAGAACTTGTCGTCTATCAGACTCAGAATCCTCCAAAGCATATTCCAATTCATTAAGCGTTAATTTTTCTCGATTGATGGTTCTGTACCTGCCCGTTAGTTTCACTCCTTCAGTGAAATTCTCTGAGCCGACCAGCGAATGGAAGTAAAATGCAGGAAGCCCCGGCATACTCATCATGACAGCCTGACTAAGTATAAAACGTTCCAGTCCAAACTGACCATCTACTCCTTTCAACAAGCTTTTATAATTGCAATTCAGTTCATAGGGTGATTCTGTACCGTCAGGATTGCTTTTGTAGGATATAAACCCTTGATTGGCAGTTACCGAGTCCGTAAGGACTTTAATCTCATCAGCATCCAGTATTCCCTGAACAGGCCTCAGTCCCACTCCATCATGACTTGCTGTGAAGTTAAAAAAGCAAACTTCATCAGATGGCAACTCCAGTGAACCAACCCATTGGCTAAACTTTTCAATTGATTCATCGAGCAAGCTAAAAGCCAGCAATGGCGGAAGCGTAAAGTTGTAGACCATTTTAGCCTCATTGTAACCATTGCCGAAATAAGTTACATTCTCCTTGTGAGGCACATTTGTTTCGCTGACTAACATGACATCCGGCTGTACACGTTCTAACACTAATCGCATAACCTGAATCAACAAATGAGCTTCTTCCAGATGAATACAAGTAGTTCCCATCCGCTTCCACATGAACCCAATAGCATCAAGCCTGATCATTTGAGCTCCTTTGCTAACATAGAATAAAAGAACCTCCAACACTTTTAGAAAAAGCTCAGGAGTTCTATAATTCAGGTCAATCTGATCTTTACTGAATGTGGTCCATAAATACCTTGAATCACCCCGATGGTCTTTGAACTCATGAAAAACAGGGCTTGTTCTAGGTCTTGTCACTTGGCTAAAATCATCATTGGGGTCTACTTCTGTGAAGAACCCTTGATATTTCGGATCATTATTTAAGAAGCCTTCTAACCACCTCGATTCCTGTGAAATATGATTGATCACGCCATCAAACATCAACCCATAGTCCGCGGACATGCGCTCCACATCCTGCCAACTTCCTAAATCTGGATTTACTTCTAGATAATCAATTACAGAAAATCCATCATCTGATGAATAGGGATAAAAAGGAAGTATATGAATTAAGTTTATTCCTTTTAAATACTTCTGGGAGAATTGACGAAGTGTTTCTAG
>JAMWZA010000283.1 GCA_024305105.1 Marinoscillum sp. | reverse complement strand
TTACGATATACCCGGCGGGATTCGTTTTTCTAGCTCGCTGGAGGGTTTGGTCATCATAATAGGATGTGAGAAATAAGAATGGAATAAAGTGGTCCTGATTGATCTTTTCGCCCAGCTCTATCCCGTCCAGCTCTCCATCAATTGTTATATCTAATATCACTACATCAACTGATTGACTCGAAAGAATATCGATGGCCTCAGCTGCATTTCCGACTGATCCGGCAATATCATAACCTACTTTCTTCAATGCTCTGGAGATGTCAGCGGCTATCAATGGCTCATCTTCTACAATTAATATTCTGTGCATCAGATCAATTTATAGTTGGAGACTAATAGTTCTATTACAGCACCCGATTCATTCTTGATGGAAATTTCAGCTTTCAATTTCTTGGCGAGGATATTAACCATTTTCCAACCAAAAGAATCACTATTCTCCAAGTGCGCTTCATTTACACCTTTGCCGCTATCCTTTACACTTATTTTCAGTTTTTCATTTTCTAATTCTAATCTGATGCTAAGAAGTCCCTCCGCTGCGCCAAAGGCGTATTTAATCGAATTAGTCACCAACTCATTGATGATTAACCCTAGCGGTATCAAAGTGTCGATATCCAGCTTTAAGTCCTGTGCGTTGATTTCGTATGAGACTTTTTCTTCATCTACACCAAAGCCTCGAAAAACTTCCTCTACCAAATTCTCCAGATAATCCTGCATCTCAACACCACGCACATCCGCACCGGAGTAGAGTTTCTGATGGATCACGGCGATAGACTTGACTCGACTCTGACCCTCCAATACCGCATCCACAGCTGCCTGATCACCGAGTGAGTCAGCTTGCAAACTCAGCAAGCTCGAAATAACCTGCAAGTTGTTTTTTACTCGATGGTGAATCTCTTTCAGAAGTAGTTCTCGTTCATCAAGGGCTTCAGATATCTGTTTGTTCTTATTCTGGAGGAGCAAGGCCGTCTTCGACTTATTCCTAAAGCGGTAAAAAATAAACCCTGCAAGCAGCAGGAAAATGAGTGTGGAGAAAATGAAAATATTGCGTTGATTGTTGCGAATAGCAATTGCAGCAAGTTGGTTTTGATTATCCAGATTGAGCTGAGCAATTTCCGCTTCTCTTTTTTGTTTTTCATAAAGCTGCTCCAGAGCATTCATTTGCTGCACCGTTTGCTCATCCACAAATTCTGCATTTAGCTCTTGTACTTTTTCTAATGACGCCAGGGATTTTTCAAATTGACCTGTGGCTTTTAGGTAAGCGTACTTCAACTGTAAAAAATGCATAGTGGACTCCAAGCTCTCCATGATCTCGATATGCGGCTCCATTAAGTCTATATACTTTTTGGTCAATGCCATATTCGCCTGTCCCAGATAGAATTCACCCAAATTGAGGTAAATTTCACTGAGAATGTAAGGTTCATCGTCAGGACTAATGATGTTCTGTGCCTGCTGATACATAGCGATCGCCTGATCCGGTTGGTCCAGGTTTTTGTAAATAATCCCAAGATTTATGAGTTCGCCCTTGATCGCCGCTGAATCACCCTCCTGCTCTGCGAGCGCCAGGCTTCTTTCGGAATAAACCAGAGCAGAATCGTACAGGTCGATCCGCTGAAAAATGGAACTCATATTCGTTAAGGAATTAATGATTCCTTTGGTATCTTTTAACTGACTTTTTAAACTGAGTGATTTACGAGAAACTTCCAGTGCCATTTCAGAGTTACCCGTTTTCTCATAAACTCGCCCCATGTTATTAAACAATCTAGAGAGATTTTGAAAGTCACCGACTTGCCTGAAAACAGGCTCAGCTTTCAAATAATAATTAGTCGCTGAGTCCAGGTTTCCTTCGTAATAATGGGTTACCCCTAGATTGAAAGTAGCAATTGCCTCCCCTTTTAGGTCATCGTTTTCCTTGCTATATGTTCGAGCCTGTTTGTAGAAATATTTGGCACTATCGAATTTATAGGCCCAATCATAGGCCCATCCTTTGGACATGATCCCCTGCCTTATCAAAATAGTGGAGCCCGATTTCAGTGCATAGTCATAACTCAATTCCGCATGGAAAAGCGCGGAATCGAAATTGGACTCACACCAGACATAACAGATCTCCGAGTGGTAATATGATTTGGCACTATCAGAAGTAGCCAGGATGAGCTCTTTTCGGAATTCCTTGAGCCGATTAGCCTGACCAAAAAGCTGTAAGGCAATGAATGCGGTGATGAACCATATAACTAATCTTCCTTTCACTATACTAAAAATACAGAAGATTAGACACATACGTCTAGTATGCCGGAGCAAACAAAAAACCGACTCTCCTAATTTATCAGAAGTAGTCGGTTTAATTCCCGAATTCGATTCACACCGATTCAGGACGCCCTATGCTTCGATACGTTTGTCATTTAACAAACTGTTCAGCATGACATATCATACTGAAATGCTATCTATTCCATTTGAGGTTTGACTGGTTGAAAACCTCACCCTAGCCCCCGAAACATCGGACCGCTCCTAAGAGG
>JAMWZA010000282.1 GCA_024305105.1 Marinoscillum sp. | reverse complement strand
TTAATTAGATTAGAAATCAGAAGAAAATCAAACCGATGAATATAAACAACAAAGCTGGCGCTAACCGGACTACCAACTGCCTCGGAGGGAAAAACTACTCAAAAACGAAATCTGAGCGGAAAAATCAATCACTCGGTAACCAGGTGGCCATTTGGTGATAAAACAGTGGAGGAGTTGTGTGAATGGGCGGTGGAATTAGGCATTAAATCAGTGGAACTGGTAGATCCAGAAGATTACGCAACCATCAACAAATATGGCTTAACATGCGCCATGTGCAACAGCGTACCTCTCCATCACACGGATAGTTTTAATAACCCAAAGAACCATGAGCAGCATAAAAAAGAGTATTTTGACCTGATGCCAAAAGTGCAGGATGCAGGGTTTCAAAACATCATTTGCTTTTCAGGCAACAGAAATGGTCTGGACGATCAGACTGGGCTTGAAAATTGCGCGGTAGGCCTAGAACCAATTGTGAAAGAGGCTGAAAAGCGTGACTTAACTATATGTATTGAGATTTTTAATTCTAAAGTCAATCACCCAGACTATCAGGCAGACTGTACCGAATGGGCAGTGGATCTATGTAAGAAAATAGGTAGCCCCAATTTCAAAATACTCTATGACATCTACCACATGCAGGTGCAGGAAGGTGACATCATCGCCACCATCAAAAAATACCATGAGTACATCGCACATTATCATACAGCAGGTGTACCCGGTAGAAATGAGATTGGTACTGATCAGGAACTATACTATCCAGCCATCATGCAAGCGATTTATGATACAGGCTTCAATGGATATGTAGCTCAGGAATTTATACCCAAAAATGAAAATCAGTTCGCGTCACTAAAAGAAGCGATCCAAATCTGCGATATATAAAAAAGCTGTCACTAAAGCCTTATGTATTTACTCTAAGTCACATAGAGACACTCGAAATGTTGCTTTACAGCTAAGAACAAGGTTTCGAGAACCTCCACCTGATAAATCAAGTGACTTTAATGACAGCCTGCTTGCTGACTCTTCTAGTTATTTAAAACCTATTTGATGCTACTCAATATTGTATTCAAAGTAGCACTCGGCCTCATCGCTTTTGATGTAAGATCATCACTCGGCTTGTAATATCCGCCGATCTCTACAGCTGCCCCCTGAGCGCTAATCAATTCTTCATTGATTTTAGCCTCATTTTCACTCAGCTCTTGTGCTACTCCAGCGAAAATATCTTTCAATGCGGCATCCTCACTTTGTGCGGCCAGGGCTTCTGCCCAATATACTGCCAGGTAAAAATGACTTCCACGGTTATCAATTTCGTTCACTTTACGTGATGGAGACTTGTTCTCGTCCAGAAACTTACCAGTAGCCGCATCCAGTGCATCAGCCAACACTTGAGCTCTTGGATTGTCATCTACTTTGCTCAGGTGCTCCAGAGACGCTGCAAGTGCAAGAAATTCTCCCAAAGAATCCCATCGTAGGTGACCTTCTTCCACAAACTGCTGGACGTGCTTAGGGGCAGAACCACCAGCTCCGGTCTCAAATAATCCACCACCATTCATCAAAGGAACTATCGATAGCATTTTAGCGCTAGTACCCACCTCCAAAATCGGGAATAAGTCTGTCAGGTAGTCACGCAGTACATTACCCGTTACTGAAATGGTGTCCTGTCCTTTTCTGATACGCTCTACAGAGAACTTAGTCGCATCAACTGGTGACATGATGTGGATATCGATATCAGAAGTGTTGTGATCCTTCAAGTAGGTATTCACTTTTTCGATCAACTGCGCATCATGTGCTCTGTTTTTATCCAACCAGAAAACCGCTGGGTTACCGGTCGCCTTAGCACGAGTTACCGCCAGTTTTACCCAATCCTGAATTGGCGCATCTTTTACCTGACACATACGGAAAATATCTCCCATCTCAACAGATTGCTCTAAAAGCACCGTACCAGAAGCATCCGTTACTTTTACGGTTCCTGCTGTTGCGATTTCAAACGTTTTATCATGAGATCCGTATTCTTCGGCCTTCTGTGCCATCAAACCAACATTGGATACGCTACCCATAGTCGTAGGATCATAAGCGCCGTTCACTTTACAGTCTTCTACTACAGCATCGTACACGCCAGAGTAAGATCTATCCGGAATCACAAACTTGGTATCTTTTGGATTACCGTCAGGTCCCCACATTTTACCAGAAGTTCGGATTGCCGCTGGCATAGATGCATCAATGATAATATCACTTGGTACATGAAGATTTGTGATCCCTTTGTCAGAATTCACCATAGCCAATGGTGGCTGAGCCTCGTAGCATGCTTCAATGTCCGCAAGTACTTCGGCTTTCTTATCAGCAGGAAGAGTGTCTACTTTAGCAAGTACATCTCCCATGCCATTGCTTGTATCTACACCCAATTCTTTGAATGTGGCTGCATGCTTTTCAAATACAGGTTTGTAATACGCCGAAACAGCATGTCCAAAAATAATTGGATCAGAAACCTTCATCATGGTTGCTTTCAGGTGTACTGAGAATAACACATCCTCCGCTTTCGCCTTAGCAACTTCTTCTTCTAGGAATGCACTAAGTTTCGATC
>JAMWZA010000281.1 GCA_024305105.1 Marinoscillum sp. | reverse complement strand
CGGAAGCTTATTGAATCTCATGAAATCATTGAGAAAATCGTATAAATTCCATTCACTACTACTGACATAAAAAAGTTTCCCTGATTGTCCAATAACTTCTGAGTAGAGGTGTAAAATGCCTTCAAAAGCTTTCCTACGCTGATAATTCTTTGTTAATAAGAGGTACAGTTTTTTGAATAAGCTAGTAGAATGTGAAACGAGAACCGTATCATCTATATCCGTAACGACAACTGTATCTGGGTTTGTCGCTGTTACTTGCCCCTCCTGAGACACATTAAATTTTGGAAGGAGTACGTCATATTGGTTTGTCCCAGGTAGGGAATCAACGGAAAACTCAAAGTATCCATCCTTACCCGTGTGGGTATGCACCTCTATAGAGCCCATGACCAGCTTAACCTTCACATTTCCTAACCCCTTCACCCGATACCGCCTGATCATCTCCAGCATGTTCTTCAAAGGGTTTCTTGTGATCCTCTCCCGTTTTTTTGCCGGAGAGCGTAACACATGACCCATGATGCATGTTAGATTACTGCTCGCAAATGGTTTGTAAACTTTAATAAATGGTTTGATAGTACTCATAGATCTAAGTATATAAAGATGAAAAAACACCTTTTTGTTATCAATCCCGTGTCAGGCGGAGCACAAAAAGATATGCTTATTGCCGAGATTGAAAAATTATTTCATAAATATTCAATTCGAATCATCAAGACCACTGGGCTCGAGGATGCAGAACGACTTAAAAAAGAGATTCAAGATTTTAATCCAGATATTGTCAACATAGGTGGCGGCGATGGAACGATTAATAAGCTAGCACTCACAGTCAGCAATGCTGGGAAGACCATGGGAATCATTCCCTCAGGGTCCGCAAACGGACTGGCGACCGACTTAGGAATCGATATCAATAATGCACTTGATTGTATCAAGTCTACCAAGACTATAGATTTGGATATTGTTATGATAAACAATCATCCCATGATTCACATGGCTGATCTGGGACTAAACGCGGCATTGATCAGGCGCTATGAACAAGAAGAACGCCGGGGACTTCTCGGGTATGCGGTCAGTGCATTTAAAGAACTCAGCGCAGTAAACGACCTTTTTGAAGCCTTGGTTACTACTGATAATACTACACTTAGACTCCTGACAAGTTTTCTAGTGATTGCAAATAGCAAACAGTACGGAACAGGATATGAAATTAACCCAAATGGTCAGCTTGATGATCAGCAGTTTGAAATCTGCGCCATGAAAGAGTTATCAGTAGATAACGTTTTTCAAAACCTTTTTAATCCAGAAAATGCTGGTCGTACAAATGGAATATTTGATTCACATTCTTATACTGAAGCAGCAATTAAACTACAAGAAGCAACCGACTTTCAAATTGATGGTGAGTACATGGGTAAAGTCAATGAACTATCTATCAAAGTCCACAGCAACCAACTTAAGTTACTGATCCCTTAATTAACATTGAGTTCCCAGCTCACGTCCAATTCAGTATCGCCTACTTCAGCATCAGCAGAGGCAATCTTCAGGTCGGCAGGTTGATGCTTCAGAACTATTCTAAAAACCCCAAAACTACCAGAATCGGCAGCAACCCACGCTGTTATCAAACCTATTGGTAAGCCATTCGTATCCTGATCCAGATAATTTACCAGACTTGAGTGATCAGCAATATTCCCCGAACCTGTTGGACTGCTGAATAGCGATTGTGAAAACTCATAGAACAATTGATAGTCAGTGCCCGTATTTTCTATGCTTTGGCTCACATCATCTTCCGTTGCATTCTCGAATGAAATAAAAAGATCATAGGCAATACCTGCCTGTAAATTAATAGCCTCAGAAGGCGCTAATATTCCTCCAACCTTTTCAGCTTCCACCACTATAGGCACTCCATCACCTTTTGGTGCAAACAGCAACTCTACCTTTGATATTTGTAGTGATGTTTTTTCATCTTCCGATAGATCCTCATCACCACAGCCACCCATGACCAATAAGATCATATAAAGTAAGAATATTAATTGTCTACTCATGAATCTAGTAAAGATACTAAATCCGATTACCAGGGATTAATAATCGAATCGCTTGGCATAGGACTTTTGAACCTTCTTAAGTTGTTTGCCTTTCTTTTTATCAAGTTCTCTTGAATGTTTCAAATCAGTCCAGGAGTGATTCTTTGAATTGGAAGCGGCACATGAACTAAACATACTGAGGATAAACAAAAATAGAATAGCCGCCAATAGTCTGACTCTGGCAGGCCTTAATTGTAATCTTAACATAAACTAGCTGTGTTGAATTAAATATAATTATACAAATATTTTTTATTCATATTTTTATACTATTACGCATGAAAAAGTAACCCATGTAGTCTTCTAAAAAGAAGTTTTTATTTTTTTTACTCCAGACTTTTTCTGGTACAAAAAAGTTCTATATTTGCATCCTGATTTGAGACAGAGAGGAAGAAAGAGGGGAAAAAATCAGCAATTGTTCGGGGCATAGCACAGTCCGGTAGTGTACCTGGTTTGGGACCAGGGGGTCGTAGGTTCGAATCCTGCTGCCCCGACGAACAACGAAAGCTAGTCATGAAA
>JAMWZA010000280.1 GCA_024305105.1 Marinoscillum sp. | reverse complement strand
GATCTGTCCTCTGTGATGGGTCGTGTGGTTAATCACTTGAAAGAGCATTTCCTTTATTTCATTTTCGTAAGCGTTTCCTTTGGAATTGCTATACGAAATTCGTTGACTCAGGTCGTGGCGATCCAAAATCTTTAATGAATTGAGGTAATTGGATTGATCGAATTTCGCACATTCCTGTAGGCTATGCACATCATTTACCCCGAAGGAATCAGTATCAAGTATTCTTGAATTCCAGATCTGGTGGGCATTAATCATATGTGAGTACAATGGAACAGTGCGTGCACTAAGCACCTCCTCATTCTCCAGCAAAATCCCGATGAGTTCCTGATTGTAATGTCGATGGTAGCCAAAGAGGTCTTTGAAAAAGTCTTTCATATCAGTGTTTTTAAACGGCAGGTTGTATCTTGAGTTTAGCCTCCAACCGGTTCATCAACTTCGTGACTGCCAGTGGATCCTCCACCTGAATTTCTTTAAGACTAAGAATAATTTCCAGATGGTTCTGGTTACTTGTGAATTTGAACTCTCTGTCCAGCATCACCTTATACGCTTTGATAAAACCATCTTGTTTTGCATTGTCAGGAGCATAAATAAGTGGTGATAAGATGACTTCCTGTTGCTCGTGATCATCTAATGAGATCTCCATGTCAATGATGTAGCGAAATTCATTGTGACTACCCAATAGGTAAAAACCCAAATCATCGACTAAACTACCAGTTCCTGTTGGCACGTAATCAAAGCCAAGTGCCTTAAAGGCAGGTTTTGCAAACATTCTTAACTTGATACTTTGCCGCTCATAATTGTGATAAAGCGCTGCCAGACAAATGAATGTGGCGCCAACGAAACTATATAAGATTGATAGTGGTAATCGCTGGACAAAGCTTTCCCAAAAAGCCTCTTCTCCACCGATCAACGGCAAAAAGGTGAACGGAAATACCACAATCAAACAAATCAAAAACCCCTTAAAAAGGGTTCGTTTTTCCATTAATAACAATTGCCACATATCGCTTAGTTGATCTCAATGAGTCGTATCTGTTACCTCAATTTAAGCTTTGTTTGGTATAGTTTATCACCACTTATCAATCATCCATCTGATCCCTTCGTTTTTAGGTGATAAGCAGGTATTTTAGAGAAACAAAAATCGTTAGAGCGTAATACTCAACTTGGTATAGAGCAGCAATCAAGTCAAAAGCAAGTAATCAGCAAACAGAAAATTTAACCTAATACATACATGAAAATCAACCTAATGACCCTTTGCCTGTTGATGGCTGTATCATCGATGGCCCAGCCAGCCAAAGTCTCAGAAAAAGCCTACAAACTGGCTGAAGACATTGAATCCAAAATGATCGAATGGCGACACGACATTCACGAGAATCCTGAGCTCTCCAATCGTGAGTTCAAAACAGCGGAGAAAATTGCGGCTCATTTAAAGGGACTCGGACTGGAAGTACAAACCGGAGTAGCCAAAACCGGTGTTGTAGCCGTTTTAAAAGGGGGTAAACCCGGTCCAGTTGTTGGGTTAAGAGCAGATATAGACGCACTGCCCGTTACGGAAAGAGTAGACCTTCCCTGGGCGTCAAAGGTAAAGTCTCAGTATAATGGTGTAGAAACTGGAGTAATGCACGCCTGTGGTCACGACACTCATGTGGCTATATTAATGGCGACTGCAGAAGTCCTCAGTAAAATGAAAGATGACCTGCAGGGTACGGTGAAGTTCGTGTTTCAGCCAGCAGAAGAAGGACCTCCTCCCGGAGAAGAAGGTGGCGCTAAGCTGATGGTAAAAGAAGGTGTGATGAAAAACCCGGATATCGATGTGATGATTGGTTTGCACATTAATGCACAATCTCCAGTCGGCACGATCAATTACAAATCTGGTGGTACCATGGCTGCTGCGGATCGCTGGGTGATGAAGATCAAAGGAAAGCAATCACACGGCTCCACTCCCTGGACCAGTGTAGATCCAATAGCCACTGCTGGCCAGATCATCACTGGCATGCAAACGGTGATCAGCAGAAATACCGAACTAACGAAGGAAGCGGCTGTCTTGTCTGTAGGCCTAATACGCGGTGGTGTTCGAAACAACATTATTCCGGAGGAAGTAGAAATGATCGGTACGATTAGAACACTCGACCCTGCCATGCAAACCAAACTACACGAAGATTTTCGTCGCCTGGCTACTAATATTGGTGAAGCCATGGGTGCCACTGTGGAACTAGAAATAGAGAGTCATGTGCCGGTTACTTACAACGACCCAGCGCTTACTTCTACTTTAGTGCCATTTATCACCAAAGCCATTGGAGCTGAAAATGTCTCAGTACGCAAGGCGATGACCGGAGCTGAAGACTATTCCTTTTATGCCAATGAAGTGCCTGCCTTTTTCTTTTTCGTAGGTGGGTGTCCTACCGGAACTGACCCAAAAGATGCAGCACCACATCATACACCAGATTTCTATGTGGATGATGCAGGCATGATCACAGGTGTAAAGTCTATGCTGGCAGCCACTTTGGGCTATATGTATAAATAGTAATAACCTCAGTTCGATTTAATAACATCCCAAAAACTGTCAGCGTGACCCGGTCTACACGACTCGATCATATCGCAATAAAACCTGCCTTTGCCGGCAGGCAGGTGGAGGCACCCAGCCCGGGATATCTACCTAAATCGATAAGA
>JAMWZA010000028.1 GCA_024305105.1 Marinoscillum sp. | reverse complement strand
TGAGATCTTTAGAAGCGGTAGACGGTGAGAGAATCTCCACGATTAGATCTGGAGCCCCTTTGCATCCTGCATCATCCAGTTTGGAGTGGTCACACACCACACAGATGTCAGGCTGGACTACCGTAAAAGTTTGTTCATTGGGATCATCTGATTTATTCGGGAAACGAACGTCAAAGGGGGTCGAGTAAAGATCACAAACCTTTCCTTTCACAAACACACCTAATTCAACATACATCCTGGAGTGAATCTCTTGATGCGATCGCTTCGGAGCGGGAGACATTCTAAACAACTTTCCTTTGATCAGTTCCACGCGCTCTTCAAAGGACCAGCGCAAATAATCAGCATAGGAGTAAGTCGCCTCTGGCTCCAAGGCAGAGATATCGTCGATTTTCGGTTCTTTATGCTTGTAGTCTGCCATCACCTATCCATTTACTCCTTCAAAAACTTCCGACAAGTCAAGCTTCAATCCCATAAGAACATTGGAAGTCACCACATCTTCTTTTACAAACTTGCCCTTGGAAACATACTGCGTTCCTTGCAACTCGTAGATTTCAAGAACGGCTTCTCCCGGATATACCACCCAGTACTCTTTCACTCCATGTTCTTCGTAGAGCTGATATTTTTCATTGAGATCTTTAGAAGCGGTAGACGGTGAGAGAATCTCCACGATTAGATCTGGAGCCCCTTTGCATCCTGCATCATCCAGTTTGGAGTGGTCACACACCACACAGATGTCAGGCTGGACTACCGTAAAAGTTTGTTCATTGGGATCATCTGATTTATTCGGGAAACGAACGTCAAAGGGGGTCGAGTAAAGATCACAAACCTTTCCTTTCACAAACACACCTAATTCAACATACATCCTGGAGTGAATCTCTTGATGCGATCGCTTCGGAGCGGGAGACATTCTAAACAACTTTCCTTTGATCAGTTCCACGCGCTCTTCAAAGGACCAGCGCAAATAATCAGCATAGGAGTAAGTCGCCTCTGGCTCCAAGGCAGAGATATCGTCGATTTTCGGTTCTTTATGCTTGTAGTCTGCCATCACCTATCCATTTACTCCTTCAAAAACTTCCGACAAGTCAAGCTTCAATCCCATAAGAACATTAGAAGTCACTTCGTCTTCTTTTACAAACTTGCCTTTGGAAACATACTGCGTTCCTTGCAACTCGTAGATTTCAAGAACGGCTTCTCCCGGATATACCACCCAGTACTCTTTCACTCCATGTTCTTCGTAGAGCTGATATTTTTCATTGAGATCTTTAGAAGCGGTAGACGGTGAGAGAATCTCCACGATTAGATCTGGAGCTCCCTTACAGCCTGCATCATCTAACCTGGAGTGGTCACATACTACGCAGATATCCGGCTGTACCACGGTAAATGTTTGTTCGTCTGGATCATCGGGTTTGTTTGGGAAACGAACATCAAAGGGGGCCATATAACACTTACACTTCTGTCCTTTCAGTACATGATAGATTTCACTCCCAATTACCATACTGATTCCCTGATGTGACCTTCTAGGAGCTGGCGACATTCGGAAAAGCTTGCCCTTGATCAACTCAACGCGCTCCTCAAAAGACCAGCGTAGATAGTCCGCATAGGAGTAAGTAGCTTCAGGTTCCAATACAGAGATGTCATCGATTTTCGATTCTTTTTGTTTGTAGTCTGCCATCACCTACCCATTTACTTCTTCAAAAACTTCTGACAAAGCAAGCTTCAATCCCATAAGAACATTAGAAGTCACCACATCTTCTTTTACAAACTTGCCTTTGGAGACATAGTGTGCATCTTGTAATTCATAAATCTCTAAAACTACCTCACCTGGATAGACTACCCAATACTCTTTCACTCCGTGTTCCTCATAGAGCTGGTACTTCTCATTCAGATCTTTAGAAGCTGTTGAAGGCGAAAGAATTTCCACGATCAAATCCGGAGCCCCTTTGCATCCTGCATCATCCAGCTTGGAGTGGTCACACACCACACAGATATCCGGCTGCACCACGGTAAACGTTTGTTCGTCTGGATCAGCGGGTTTGTTTGGGAAACGAACATCAAATGGGGCCATATAAGACTTACAATTCTGTCCTTTCAGTACATTATAGATTTCATTTCCAATGACCATGCTAATTCCCTGATGAGACCTTCTAGGAGCTGGCGACATTCGGAAGAGCTTTCCCTTGATCAGCTCTACCCGCTCTTCAAACGACCAACGCAGGTAGTCCGCATAAGAATACGTAGCCTCTGGCTCTAGCACAGAGATATCATCGATTTTCGATTCTTTTTGTTTGTATGTGGTAGACATGGTATTTAAAGTTAACTGATTTCAATCTGATTTAGAAACTACTGACGCCTGTTGGCCAGCAGTGGCGGTGGCTCACCGGTAAAAGGATTCCAGCGTCCGATAGTCTTAGCCTGCATACCCGAAGCACGCATCACCGACCGGTCACCATACTTGTCCCGAATGTGATCCATGGCATGATACAGATTGAGCTGCTCTTCACTATCATCGAATAAATTAATCTGATAAAAGCCGTTGACCAAATCACTCATACGCACTCCAATCAACCGCACCAGCAGTCGCTTATTGTAAAGCCTATCAAACAACTCCAGCGCCCGGGGAATCAACACGTGATCAGCTGCCGTATATGGAACTCTGGACTGCAGAGTGTAGGTATTGAAATCAGAATAACGAACCTTCACTGTAATACAAGCAGATAGCTTCTGCCCTCTCCTCAGCTGAAAGGAAAGGTTTTCTGTCATGGCCGTAAGTATCCCTTTCAGCTTACTCACATCGATTGTATCCCGATCAAACGTTCGCTCTGTAGAGATGGATTTTCGCTCCGAATAAGGAATCACCTTAGACTGATCGATCCCATTGGCCTTGCGCCAAATAGTGACTCCATTTGTTCCAAAAGCACGCTGCATCAGATCCATCGACATCTCCTGAACGGTATAAATTTTTCGAACTCCCAGACTAACGAACTTTGCATAGGTCTTGTCGCCAACCATCGGTATTTTCTTTACTGAAAGTGGCGCCAAAAACGCCTTTTCATGCCCGTACTCAACCCGCATTTGATTATTGGGCTTGGCCTCATTAGTAGCGACCTTAGAAACCGTCTTGTTTTCAGACAGCCCAAAAGAAATGGGCAACCCCGAATGCTCGATAATCTTACTCCGAACTTCATTGGCCAGCTTCCAGGTGCCATGAAATCTATCCATCCCCGTGAGGTCTACATAAAACTCATCGATAGAGCTTTTCTCTAAAACCGGAACCGACTCCTGAAGTATGTCTGTCACAATACGGGAGTGTTTCGTGTAATCTGCAGAGTTTCCTCTAACGATAATCGCCTCCGGGCAAAGCGATTTCGCTAATTTCATTGGCATAGCCGAGTGAATCCCAAACTGACGAGCCTCGTAACTACATGCTGCCACCACTCCCCGGTCACTGGTCCCACCAATCAGGACTGGCTTACCAATAAGCTTCGAATTCTTCAACCGCTCTACCGAAACGAAGAAAGTGTCCAGATCTAAATGCAGAATCGAGTTCATTTTGTAAAACTAATTATAATAGCTTAATACTAAAATAATTAGCATAAATAAGAAGTGAATTTCAACGAGAATTTTCAGCAACTCAACGAGAGCCTACCACATTATCCTACACACTTAACTTCCTTTGTGTTTAGTAATAATATTAAAGAATTAGTTTTTAATCAGTGTTAATCCAACTCTGAGGATTGATTTATCGATCCTCAGTTTTTTTTTCAACCCTCAATAATCACAATGATCAACCTTATTAAAAAAATAATCGGAAAGCCTGCAGCTCTAAAAGTCATATTCTCCAACTCAATGAAGTCTTTCATAGTAGCGCATAGAGACGTTGAGATTCTATATGTTGGTGAACTGGAAGAATGCAAACGATACGTTCAGACTCACGAACAAGAATACCTTTAGTCGTTAGTCACTGCCAGGTTTACGCTACCACTAAAACCGTCTAGTTCTAGCTCCAAAGCAGCGGGTTTAAACGCTGGAAAATCACTAAACACTATACTGGAATTGACTTCCTGTCGATAAGTTTGAGAGGAGTCTTCGTTGTACACATTCAGTAAAAGTGAGCCGGCTTCATAATCAGCGATAACCAAAGACATCACAAAAGAAGCTGAATCAAAACTCAATGGTGAGTTGATTTGCTGTGAGAAATCATCTGCCCGAATCACGTAAGAAAACGCATTAGGCGTATTAGCCATGACCGGAGTATTTTCAATCAGGTCAACATCCATGTCTTCGATATCCAATGGATCAACACAACCGAAAGCAAAAAGAAGAAGTAGAATTAGCAGGCTTTTCATAGCAGTCATAGGTGATTACAACGTAAAGAGTCCAATACCTCCCAATTGGTTGGAATCACTGCCTAGAAACGAAAAAAGCCAACCCAGACAGGTTAGCTTTTCAATATCTTCGATAAAGCTTGCTTACGCGATCTCTACCAACTCAATTTCAAATACAAGATCCTGACCAGCAAGTGGGTGATTTGCATCTATAGTAATCTGCTCATCAGCCACATCTTTAACAATCACATGTGTCTGCTGCCCATCCTGGTTGGTAGCGACTAACGTCTGACCAGCCTCAGGCTTCATGTCTTCTGGAAGCTCCGTTCTTGGCACTTCCTGGATCAGTTGATCGTTTCTTTCACCGTATGCTTCAGCACATGGGATAGTCACTGTCTTTTTCTCAGTCACTTCCATACCACTTACTGCCTCATCAAAACCCTTGATCATTTGACCACCACCTACAGTAAACTGTAGTGGATCTCTTTCAAGAGAAGAATCAAATACTTGTCCGTTTGTAAGCTTTCCTGTGTAATGCACCTTTACAGTATCATTCGCTTTTGCCGTACTCATAATGTTTTTTGTTAAATGTAAAATGTTTAATTCGCCAGATAGATCACTAGGCACTCCGCGCTTTTACGAATTCAATAGCTTATTAAACCTGACAGGGACACAACCTTCCCATCCATAAGAAGCGCAAAGTTAATAAATACCATAGAAGTACCTGAAGTATTTCGGAATAGAGTCTCTAGAAGTCAGGATACTACTGAAGCAACTAAATGGAGAAATAACATGCCTTCTGCCGGTGAAGAGATCGTCTCTATTCATTACACGGTATGGGAAGCTTATCTTCAAAGAAACAGTGAATTTACAGAAACTCTTCTGTTTCCTTTTGATGACTTTCGTGCTTTGGAAGGGTTATTTGCACCCTAGTCCCTACGTTCGCTCTTGAGGAAATCTTCATTGTACCCTGATGGCTATTGACGATATTATAGGCTATACTAAGCCCCATCCCAATACCTTCTCCAGGATCTCTAGTGGTAAAAAACGGCTCCATCACCCGAGGCAAATCCTTGGGTGCAATTCCATGCCCACTATCTTCTATCACAACTATGACAGAATCATCGACATCCCGTGTGGCGACATTTACCACTCCATCCGTACTCACTGCCAAAGCGGCATTTTCTAATACATTGAAAAATGCATGATAGAGCTGATTCCGATCACCATTGACAAATAGAGGATCGGAACCAAAATTAGATTGCACATCAACATAATCCTGATGCCCGGATCTGATCAGTGAAATGCAAGCCTCCAGAATTTCAGAAACTTTACAGGTTGCGATTCTACCTTGCTTGTCTTTGCTAAAATGCCGTAAACTATCTACAATATTGGTAATACGATCAACCCCACGATCAACCAACTTTACCGATTCTTTGACTATTCCTGTATCGAAAGATTCCCGTTCCAACTCTCTAAGAGCAATTTGGGCGCCCCCTTTCATAAAATTAAGCGGGTTATTGATCTCATGACTCAAACCTGCAGTCAAAACCCCTAGTGATGCCATTTTCTCAGACTCCACTAACTTATCTCTCATTTTCATCATTTTAGACTTATAGTACTGGTTGAGATTGTCCAAAAACAGCAGTCCGGAAACAATCACAATTCCTACCAGCACGGATATGATGTTATACAGGTTAAGATCATCCAGGTCAAAACCAGCGTCTTCCACCCCAGACCCAATTGCTTGATAAATTGGGTTAAGCAAAAAGATCAGGACAAAAGGAATTCCGACCAATGTATATCGGAGTGTTTTCTTTCTAGAATCAATAACCAGTATAGGGATCATCATGGAGGCAATCAACCAGAGACTGCTTCTGTAATAATCTCCCTGTTTCATGGAGTCCAGCGATGTGTATAACCTGATCAAAATTTGGCTCAAAATCAAAGTCAGAGGTATTATCAAACTCAAAATAATACCACCAATACGGCTCATTCCTTGAGCATTCAGCATCAACACCACTAGAGACATCACTACGGGCAAAGCCAACACATATAAAATACCTGGAGTATACCCAAAAAAATGAAATAGAAAAATCAGCATGATTGAAATAAGACAAACCACCACACTGAGTTGGTTGGAAATGATGGTCTTAATTTTCAGATCATCATTTGAGAGTACATCTACCCCCAAAAAAGAAAATTTATGCCAAAGCCTTTTAAGCATATGAAAAAAATAAGACTAAATATAGTTATTTAGTCCTATCTATGGTAAACTGAACCAGTTGCTTTAGTGATGTTCGGTATTCCGTTTCTGGTAGTTGAGCCAGTAATTCGTTGGCCTTGTTATGGTAGTTTTCCATGACCTCTGTAGCGTACCTGATTCCTCCAGATGCTTTTACGAAATCAATCACTTCATTGACCAGCTTAGGCTCATCAGCACTTCGCTTAATCATTTTCTTGATTCGTTTCTTTTCTGATCTACTGACTTGATTGAGGGCATAAATCAGTGGTAGGGTCATTTTCTTTTCCTTGATATCTATACCGGTAGGCTTACCGATCTCAAACGTACCATAATCAAACAAGTCATCCTTGATCTGAAAGGCCATCCCTACATTCTCCCCAAACTGCGTCATGAAGTCTTTCACCTCTTCACTGGCTCCTGCAGAGGACGCTCCTACCCGACAACATGCTGTAATCAAACTAGCTGTTTTCTGGCGGATGACTTCAAAGTATATATCTTCGGTAATGTCCAGCTTCCGCGCCTTTTCCATTTGTAGGAGCTCGCCTTCGCTCATTTCTTTCACCGCGTTGGAAACAATTCGCAACAGATCAATATCATCGTGCTCCAGCGAAAGGAGCAACCCTCGGGATAGCAAAAAATCCCCCACCAGCACCGCGATTTTATTCTTCCAAAGAGCATTAATAGAGAAAAAACCTCTGCGGTAGTGTGAATCATCCACTACATCATCATGAACGAGACTCGCGGTATGCATTAACTCAATCAGCGAAGCTCCCCTAAAGGTCGATTCATTAATGCCTCCAGCAGCTCCGGCACTTAAAAAAACGAAGAGCGGTCGCATCTGCTTACCCTTTCTACGAACGATATAACTGGTAATTTTATCGAGAAGCATGACATTGCTGCGCATGCTTTTTCGAAACTTCTGCTCAAATTCCGACATTTCTGTCGACACAGGAGCTTGTATATCGTTTAGTTTAAGTGACATAGATTGTTAAGGATTGCAATATTAACACCTCCTACCCGCATTACAAATGCTTTTCTTGGTTACTAAACTTTTTGTCAGACCTAAACTGTTTTCCTAGATTTATAAAAATTTTAACTGACAGGAGATATCCATGAATCAAGCGCCCTATTTTTTGCTCGATGTATTTACTGAAAAGAAATACGGGGGAAACCAATTGGCAGTCTTTCCAGATGCAACAAGAATTGACGAAAATCTATTCCAGAAAATCGCGAAAGAGTTAAACTTATCTGAAACAGTTTTTCTATATCCCCCTGTAGACGGAGGAAACTACCGCATGCGGATTTTCACGCCGGGGAAAGAATTACCCACAGCAGGACACCCGACCATTGGGACGGCTTTTTATTTAACCCGCGAACTAGCCCACCATGCTGTTGGCACACAGAAAATCACACTGGATCAACAAGTAGGCCCAGTAGATGTTTTCATTCACTATAAAGACAATATACCTGACTTGATCACCATGCATCAGCCACTACCCGTATTTGGAGACAGACACGATGATCGAAGAGAGGAAATAGCCAGCATTCTGGGATTAAACCTTACTGACATGGCCAATGCCCCAATTCAAGAAGTATCCTGTGGTAATAACACCCTCCTTGTTCCAGTAAAATCCACTGACGATTTATCCCGAATAAGACTGAAAACAGATCAATGGATTGATGCAAAACAAAGGTATGGCGATGCCTTACTATACGTTTACACCCTCGGAGGAGTAGAGAATGGTGATGTACAGGGACGAATGTTTGCCCCAGAAATCGGTATAATGGAGGACCCAGCTACAGGCTCGGCTAATGGACCGCTAGCGGCATACCTGACGGCATATCAACTCATCAAAATGCCTGCGACTAGTCTTCAAGGCTATGAAATGGGACGTCCAAGTCAAATCTTTCTAGATACCGAAAAAAATGAAGATGGGTCCTTTAAAAAAGTAACAATTAGTGGGAAATGTGTTTATACTGGCGAAGGCATTCACTTTCTGTGATTTGATTTAAACAAACCAAAATTACTTTTGGGATTATTCCAGTAAATTGCAACCTGTTATTAACTAGCCATAGTTATAGACATTCCCTTTGAATGAGAAAACAAAAAGAGAAAGTAAGGTATTCTGAAATTATTCCACGAACGAAACAGTGGCCTATCGTACAGCTATCCAAAGACCGGAAAGCATTTATCGAAGAGGTCAGCAAGGAGTCTTTTGAGAACCTGAAAAAAATCACCCGTGGCAGATCACTTCGAGAAGAACTCGAGATGACGGTGTACAGAGAGAAGCTACGGATGAAAGCCAACCCATGGCGCGTGGACCCAAAAGACGAAAAACCGTTTTGGAATAGCATACAGGACCGTCTAGTGGAGAGTGCGAACCTGCCTGCAGCTGATGGAAAAGCAGTAGAGGAAAAGCTGCTCTATGAAATCATCCATCGATACGCTGAAGAAATAGCTGGCAACTTTAAGAAAAACTCTTACCGGTTTGCCAGAGCGTTCATCACCTTTGGTTTTGCCAGATTACTCAATGCTACCCGAGTAAAAGGATTCACCTCCATGTTTAGCAAACAGCTGGACCTGGATGATAAGATTCACATAGTAGGAGAACCTGAACATATTCGAGCTCTGGCCAAAAAAGGCACCGTAGTGATGGTTCCTACCCACTTCAGCAACCTGGATTCGATACTTATCGGCTGGGTGATTCAGTTTCTGGGACTTCCGGCATTTATTTATGGAGCAGGGCTCAATCTGTTTAACCTGAAGATTTTCGCCTATTTCATGAATAGCCTTGGCGCTTACAAAGTCGATCGGAGGAAAAAGAACCCGGTGTATCTGGAAACACTGAAGACTTATTCCAGCATGGCGCTGCGAAGAGGATGTCACAGTTTGTTCTTCCCTGGTGGAACACGCTCACGATCAGGTCAGATCGAAAAAGGTTTGAAACTTGGCTTACTGAGCACCACTATAGAAGCTCAGCGAATCATGTACCAGCAAGAGTCAGAAGAGCAAAAGGCCCGAAAGATATTTATTGTCCCGGTGGTGATCAATTATAACTTCACGCTGGAAGCACCTGCCC
Source organism: Marinoscillum sp. (assembly GCA_024305105.1). Lineage (GTDB taxonomy): Bacteria > Bacteroidota > Bacteroidia > Cytophagales > Cyclobacteriaceae > Marinoscillum. Next base: position 36,344 of record JAMWZA010000028.1, on the reverse strand, counting down.
TGATCAACGAACACCTGAAGCGTACCGGTCAGGAACGTTACTACAAAGAAGCAGATGAGTTTACCACCTCCTACAAGATTGCCACCTTCTTATTCAAGTTCTTTACCAAAGGATCGAATATATCGGTAACGGTCGGAAAAGGCATGGACATCCTTGGAAACTATGTGGACATGGAAGGCAACAGCCTCGATAGTACGGGAAGCATTATTAATCCAAAGGACTACTTTATTTCCCAGGGTGAAATCAATGTGGATCATCAGCGTGAACAAGAGTACGTGCGCATCCTGGCTAAGCGAATTGTGGACGAATTCCATAAATACAACAGAGTCTTCGCGAGTCATTTGGCGGCTTACACTGCCTTCAAAATGATGGAACGAAAAAACCCAAAACTGGATCTCTATAATCTTCTTCGCTTACCTGATGAAGACACAACAATCGATTATGAGGAGTTTAAAAAAGCCTGGAAAAAACTCCGAAAGCGAATCTTGAAGTTGGAAAGCAAAGGAAAAGTAGGTGTAGCAGGTCACTTGAAGGTAAAAGCCAACGAAGCTATCGAGCAGGGTGTGGCCAACCTGGGAATGTACCATGCACAGCGACCTTTGGTAAAAAAAGGAGAAAAGATCATCATCCAGGATATGAATACACTGTATTACTATCACAACAGAATGGAAGGCTATGGTCTCGAAAAGCACATCTAATAAGCCAATTGGCGTAATCGGTGCAGGCAGTTTTGGTACCGCCGTGGCGAATATTCTAGCTGAGAAAAATCAGCAAGTATGGCTGTATGCCAGAACTCCCGGAAAGGCCGAAGCAATTAACGAATCCCGTACGAGCAATGGATATCCCATTCATGAACATGTCACAGCGACACACGATTTAGAACAAGTAGGTCGTTCATGTGACGTCATTTTCCCTGTGGTTCCATCCGCCAATTTTCGGGAGCTGATGAAGGACCTCTCCCCCTACCTAAAGCCTTATCACATTTTAATTCATGGCACCAAAGGGTTTGACCTGAATGTCAATAGAAACAAGATAGATGATCAAAACCCGCTCACTCGAGAACACGTGCGCACCATGAGCGAGGTGATCAAAGAAGAAAGTTCGGTAGTGCGTGTAGGATGTCTCGCCGGACCGAACCTTGCCCGAGAAATCAGTGAGAAGAAACCTGCAGCCACCGTGGTGGCTAGTCATTTTGATGAAGTGATCCGTGTGGGTCAAAACTTGCTTCGTAATGACCGTTTCCTGATCTATGGTAGCAATGACCTGATTGGAATTGAACTCTGTGGTATTTTGAAGAATATTATAGCCGTAGGTGCAGGAACGATTGCCGGACTTGGATTGGGTGAAAACGCCAAAGCACTGTTTATCAGCAGGGGTCTGGTGGAGATGGTACAGATCGGAAAAGCACTGGGAGGTAATGCTCAGGCCTTTTTAAGCCTTGCGGGGGTTGGTGACCTGATGGCTACAAGTTACAGTAACCTGTCCCGAAACTTTACAGTAGGCACACGCCTGGCTAAAGGTGAAAGCATTGATGACATCATTAGTACTATGGAAGAAGTGGCTGAAGGTGTAAAAACCATCAAGATCATCAACGAACTCGCTCAGACTTACAGTGTAAGGTGTCCAATCACCGAAACACTGAATCGCATTATTCACAAAGAAATGACTGTGGATGACGCGCACCGCTATTTAATGAAGTTTCCGTTTAGAGCGGAGATCGATTTTGATTAGTCTAAACCAGAATTGGATTAACAAAACCTTAACAGCAAGGTTCTTTTCCCAAAAAGTCTGGCACCATTGAATTCATTAAACTTGTAATGTTTTAATCTATTTCAAAACGTTACAACTCATGAAAAAACTCACACTCACGTTTTGTATGGTTTGCTTTGCCTTGTTCCTTACAGCACAGGCACCAGCTGGCTATTACAATTCTGCTAATGGTCTCGCCGGAGATCCGCTAAAATCAGCTCTCAATGACATCATTGATGGCCATACCGAATACAGCTATGGCGCTCTATGGGACCTACTGAAAGTCACAGATCAGGACCCGAATAACAGCAGCAATGTCATCGGCATCTATTCACGATTTTCCATGAATGCTGCTGCCGAATACGCTGGCGGTGCTGGATGGAACCGCGAACATGTCTGGGCCAAATCGCGTGGCGATTTCGGGACTTCTAACGGACCCGGCACAGACCTTCACCACATTCGCGCTTCGGATGTATCTACTAACTCTGCACGCAGCAATAAAGCTTTTGACAATGGGGGATCATCTTATGTAGATTCGGGAGGAAACTACTCAGGCAGCACTCCTGCCAGTACCGACTCGGACAGCTGGTACCCTGGAAACAGTATTCGCGGAGATGTGGCTCGCATGATTTTTTACATGGCTGTACGCTATGAAGGTGAAAATGGAGAACCAGACCTGGAACTTACGGAATCTATACTTCCAAATACAGACAAGCAGCCTATCCACGGTGTACTTTCAGTACTTCTGGACTGGCATGCGCAAGATCCTATTTCGACCGAAGAAATGAACCGTAACGATGCAATCTTTAATTATCAGAATAACCGCAACCCATTTATAGATCATCCAGAATATGTTGATGAGATCTGGGGATCTGGTTCTGGCGGAGGTGGTTCTACCTGCTCAGATACGGAAGTCACTTTCACACTGATTACTGATAATTACCCTTCAGAAACCAGTTGGACATTGGAAAAAGACGGTATTGAAGTCGCGGCTGGAAACGGATACTCTAATGCAAACAACTCCTACAATGAAGAGCTCTGCTTAACTGATGGCACCTATGTCTTCACAATCAATGATAGCTATGGAGATGGTATTTGCTGTTCTTATGGAAACGGTTCGTATGATTTCTCAGACGGTTCTGGCTCTTTGATCAGTGGAAGCCAATTTACATCCTCAGAGACCCAGTCGTTCACCATCGGTGGTGGTGGAGGCGGTGGCACCACAGGCAATTTGATCATCTCCGAATACGTGGAGGGATCATCCAACAACAAAGCGATAGAAATTGCCAATCTAGGATCATCATCTATAAACCTATCTGCTTACTCATTGAAAAAGCAGGTTAATGGATCAGGGTCATGGACTTCAACACTAAACCTTTCGGGAACCCTTGCTGCACAGTCTACTTTTGTGATTGTCTATGCAAGTGCTGGGTCTACACTGCTAGCGAAGGCGGACCTAACCACCGGCAGTTCTGCTTTAACATTCAATGGAAATGATCCTGTAGGTCTCTTCGAAAACGATGTACTTACCGATATAGTTGGGGCCTTTAATGGTGGGTCTTCCAACTTTGCACAAAACATTACACTACAACGAAATACCAACGTAACCGGCCCTTCACTCACTTACAGTACAGGACAATGGACCAGCCAACCGCAGGACACTTATGACAACCTGGGTTTCCTGACAGGCGGTAGTTCCGGAGGTGGAGAGACTGGTTCTACCATGCCTACTGGATATTGCTCATCTGAAGGGGACAATTCCTCCTATGAGTACATTTCCAGCTTTAATTTAGGGTCTATCTCCAACAGCAGTGGAAACGATGGTGGTTATGGAGATTACACCAACCTATCTGCTAACCTGAGCAGAGGATCGAACTATAGCTTTTCGTTGACACCAGCATTCCCATCGGGTACTTATGATGAGTACTTGCGTATTTGGGTAGACCTCAATCGAGATGGTGATTTTGAAGACGCGGGAGAATTGCTCTACAGCAGCAGTGCTTTTCAATCAACAATCAGTGGTAGCATTAGCATTCCTACCTCAGCGTCAGAAGGAATCACCAGGATGCGTTTGAGCATGAAGTATGACAGCTCTCCTACATTGTGTGAAAGCTTTAGCTATGGCGAAGTGGAAGATTATGCAGTAGAGATTACTGGAAGCGGGTCACGAATAGCTGCAGGTTTTGTCTCCAACAGCCGTGATCAGCAGTTAGAAGTCTATCCAAACCCAACGACCAACAAGGTTCATATCAATTTGAACGTAAATGAAGCTGGAGCATACACCATCCAATTGATGGATATCGATGGTCGGGTACTTTGGAAATCGGAGGTAAAAACTAACGACAATACCTTGGTTAAAGAAATACAATTGACTGATTACCTGGATGGCATATACTTCCTGCAGGCAACAGGTCATGGACAGACTTACAGACAAAAATTACTCATCAATAAGTAGTTGATTAAATCAAATACCCATTTTGAAAAGCCCGCTTTTACGGGCTTTTTACTTTGCAATTTCCAAAAGCAATAGACGGTATTTAGGCAGGCTCTTGAGTGAGCACAGGAGTGTTGGCAGCACGAATCAACCAGGTAGTGGAGTGTTTTCTAACCACTAACCCACCTTTTAAACTCCCCAGCCTTCTCCTGACTTACAGTAACTTGTTCGTTGGTAGAAGGAATTAAATCTACCAGTAACTTCCCTTTGCCATCAGAGGTGAATTTATCAATCGCTCCTATGGAGGAAAGCACCGCCCGACTCAGTCTGAAGAACTTACCAGAATAAAGTGATTGCTCCAGTTCTGCAAGCGTTTCATCCACTATCAATTTCTGTCCGGACTTATTAACCAGAAAGGTCACTTTATGCTCTGAAAAGAAGTACTGAACCTCTTCGACTGGCACCGAAGCATAACTCCCGCCCTTTCGTACCAACACACGTTTTTTAAAAGCAGACTCTTCTCCATTAAAGGACCTTAGCAACTGCTGGAAGTCCTTTTGAAAATGACTCTGCAACTGATCAAACTTCCTCAAGGCCATTTCGAGCTCTTTCTGTTTGATAGGCTTGAGTAAGTAGTCAATACCGTTTTGCTGAAATGCCTGCAAGGTGTATTGATCAAATGCCGTGGCAAAGATGACCGGTGCAGCCACACTTACCTGATCAAAAATCGCTAGCGATAACCCATCATTGAGTTGAATGTCCATAAAGATCAAATCCAGTCCCGAATGCTGCCGGAGTTGAACAATTGATTCCTGAATACTCTGAGCCGTGAATACAACCTCTACGTCAACCTTTACTTTTTGAAGTAATGAAATCAACTGTTCACGTGCTGGAACCTCATCTTCAATGATGGCTACTTTCATAAATATGATTGAAATATTTTACTAAAAAGGACTCTAGGAGATAATCAGCATTATTAGGTACTAAAAAATGTATTTCTCTCTCATTCTCTAAGCAGAGACTCCAAATAAGTCCTTCCACATCATGATTCCAGTTCTCATATGATCTTGATATTTTGACAACAGATTGAGTAATATTTCTTGATTTCGAGAATCCCGACTTCTTATATGAAACCATGGACTTATCGAATTTCAACTTACCTTTTCCTTTTACAAGCAATAGGTTGAATCCAATTATCCATAGAACAAACACCATAAACCATGTCATAAAATAAAAAACAACTGGATAATCTTGATTTTCAAAATAAGATGGCCCGGAGTAGTGTGGTCCCCCATGCATTAAACTAATTAAAAGCACTGACACAACTATTATCAAGTAACTCAATAATTTTATAAAATAATGGTAAGTCTTGTCAAATACAGGAAACTCATTCATACTTCCAAATAAGGTAATTTCACGGTAAACTCCAGTTCACTTTGCTCTACTCGAATCTCTTTTCCCACCACTAACCGATAGCGTTCTCTTAGGTTTCGCAAACCAATTTTGGAGCTATTCTCAACCTTCTTCAATTGCAGGTTGTTACTTACTTCCACCCACCCCTCTTCCAGGTTTAAGCGGATATCTAACGGCTTCAGTTCATTGAATTCGTTATGCTTCACTGCATTTTCCAACAGTAGCTGCAACGATATGGGCGATAGCAACTTATTCTCCTCCAACCCACGCATATCCACATGCAATCGCACGCCTGTTCCAAACCTGATCTGAATGAGGGTGAAGTAGTTGTTGGCAAACTCAAGTTCTTCCTTTAAGGTGACCAACTCCTTCTGCTTGTTCATCAAAATGTAACGGTACACATCCGAAAGACTTTCATTGAAAAGCAACGCTTTTTGCTGATCGTTCTCTATCAGGTAAGCAAGCGTATTTAAGGAATTGAACATAAAGTGTGGATCAATCTGGCTCTTGAGTGCTTCCAACTCAGACTCCACTTTGGCGCGTTCCAGCTGCTCAAAGTGCACCAGATCTGACTGACGTTCCTTGATGAGAAATACCGTCTCGTATGCATGCGTGACGAAAATCACACAAATGACATTAGCCAGCGTGACCAGCTGTATAATGCTCCACTCCACTGGACCAATTCCTGAGATCGCATACCATCCATATATCAAGCTAACTGTAACAGGTGCTGTATAAAAGACATTAGCCGCCACCAGAATAGTGAGTTTGCGCACCGGATTACTGAACCAGTTCATGTTTTCCCGCTGCCTGAAGAGTAACCACCTATTGCCCTGCCAAATCACCCAGGCTATAAATATGAAATAGACATACCCATACCAGTACATCCAATCGGATGGTCCCAGATCGCCAAATAATCCAGTAAAATTGGGAATGATAACCCCAAACCCGGGGATGCCAATTAGGCGAATCAATCGATCATCGATCTTAGACAGGTGAGTTGAGTTGGTCATTCTTATAGTTCAGTAGCCGAATCTTTGGCTTCAGTAAAACCCATTTTCAATAGTAAAAATACAGATTTAGCTTGTTATAAAAATCAAGAAAAAATGACCGACTTATCACAACTCAACTACTTAGCCATTTTTGTAGCAGCCGTAAGCACTTTTTTGCTTGGAAGCATCTGGTACGCTCCGTTCTTATTTGGTAAAGCCTGGATGTCTGCTAACAACTTTACCGAAGACGACCTAAAAGGAGGAATGGTTAAAGTCCTCGGATCGGCACTTGTGCTGGAAATAGTCATGGCTTTTAACCTGGCTGCATTCATTGGTAACGAGGCTGATGTCACATTTGGAGCCTTCGCTGGATTCGCTGCTGGTTTTGGGTGGGTCGCACTCGGGCTCGGTGTTACCTACCTTTTTGATCGAAAATCCTTTAAGCATTGGGCTATCGATGCTGGCTATCATACGGTTGCTTTTACCATGATGGGAGCCATTCTTGGCGCATGGCACTAGCCTATTTTATTGAGGAGTAGTCACGCGTGGTATACTCCTCAATGAATAATTTTAGCTTGGAATCTGATCCAAGTATGATCAGGTAATCATCCTCTCCGATGAAGGTATCTGCACCCGGAGCTGGTATTAACCCTTTGATATTGTCCTTAACTCCGAGTACGGTCACTCCTGTTTTTGCTGCTATGTTCAGTTCACGCAGTGTTTTGTCTTTATACTCCTGCTTTAAGTCATCGTACCCGACTTCCTCCAGATGGTAACTTGTACCCGAGGCGCCATTGAGTAAATCCAAAAACTCAATCACAATTGGTTTGGTCACCTGCTGTGCCATAAACATACCACCCAACATATCTGGCATGATCACCTTGTTGGCGCCAGCCCGATACAGCTTACTCTCCGTTTCTTTATTAGATGCTCTGGCGATGATCGTAATGGACTCATTAAGATGTCTCGCTGTAAGGGTTATGAACACATTCGCTGCATCTGACGGTGTAGTGATGATAATGACTGCTGCATTTTCGATTCCGACCGTTTTCAGGTTTTCATCCTCGGTAGCATCACCAATAAACCATTTCATTCCATCGGAAATAACATCTGCCATTTCCTGGTCATTATCAATGATTACAAACGATTTACCACTCTTCTGCAGTTCTTCACATGCCCTGCTTCCATTCCGGCCATAGCCACACACAATCACATGATCCTTAAGTCTACTGATTTCCATGCCCGATTTATAATCTTTAAAAATTGATTGCAATTTCCCTTCAAAAAAGTAACTGGAGACCACCGAAACCACATAAGCAAAAAGTCCGAGGTTCATTAAAATAAAAAAGGACGTAAACACACGACCAGCTGAGCTTAACTCCTTTACTTCCGTAAAACCAACAGTGCCTACGGTGATGATCGTCATGTAAAGCGCATTGACAAAATCCAGTTCTTCGATGACCGAGAACCCAACCAAACCTATGCTGATACTGAGCATGAAGAGTCCGAAAGCAACAATCAGACTTTTTAGTTGACGATTTATGTAATACTGAACCTTTGACACCCTGGTTAATTTGAAAAGGAAGTGGAAAATAGAAAATGTTTCCTTTCCTTCACAGTACAGCTGCTGGTAATTTTAGATCTACCTCAAATAATCGTGAAAACAGTGGGTTATCTCGTAGATCCTCTCAAGATCAAATCATTCTCCAGCTCCATAGGCGCTACGTCGGTTTCATTAATCAGTCCCAATAAAGTGTGTGTGGTGAGGGCTCCAAGACGCCTGGTTGGCTGAACAACGCTGGTCAGCGTAGGCTGTGTATATCGGCACAACCCTCGGTTGTCAAATCCACAAACGGCCACTTGTTCAGGAACTTTTATTCCCTTTTCATTTAAGTAAGCAAGCGTCTCCGCAGCGATCATATCATTGTAGCACAAGATGGTGTCGATCGATTCATCCCATTTATCATGCAGCAACAGAGGTGTATTGTGAATGTCCCCTACGTAGATTTTGTCCTGAAGCATCAAACCATTTTCCTTTAAAATAGCTTCATACCCACCCAATCGCTGGCGGTTATTTTCAAGGCTTTCGAACAACCCCACATAGATAAAATGCTTCCCTCTAGATTTAATCAAATGCTTCCCTGCGTTATAGGTTCCATCAAAATCATTGGTCTCTATCACCGGATAGGTGCTTTGACGGATCACCCGATCAAACATGACCACTTTTTTACCCATATTGACAAAGTCATCCAGAAATGCCGTATCCTGTGTTTCTTGTGTTACCGCAATCATCAAACCTTCCACGTTACAGGCGATGAGAGACTTTACCAGCTGCTGTTCTTTTTCCTTGCTTTCGTTGGACTGACAGATGAGCAGGTTATATCCTTCTGCCTCCGTGACTTCCTCTATTCCTGAGAAAACCGAAGCAAAAAAGTCATCACTAATATCTGGTACGATAATGCCCAGTAATCCCGATTTGTTCGTCCGTAAACCTCGAGCAGTGGTATTGACCTGATAATTTAACTTCCTGGCAACCTCTTGGACTTTCTCCACTAACTCCTTATTGCTCTGGTTTTTTCCGTTGAGTATTCTCGATACGGTGGATGTAGAAACACCAAGTGCTTTGGCTACATCTTTGATGGTGGCGATTTTTGACATTTAGGGGTGTGTTCGATGGTTATGGCCGCAAATTTAATTTTATTCCTAATGAATAATAACCTATCTCCGGTTTGGTTCGTAATGTTGATTTAACAAATTAACGTATTTTTCGAACCTCATCAAACCTTCTTTCTCAATGAACTCACACGAAATAGATTACACCATACATGGCAATGACATGCAAACAGTCGCAATAGAACTGGATCCAGGGGAAACCGTCATAGCGGAAGCTGGCACCATGAACTGGATGGATGGTGACATCTCATTTGAAACCAAAATGGGTGATGGATCTCAACCTCAGCAAGGACTATTGGGCAAACTGATGGACGCAGGAAAACGCGCCATTACAGGAGAATCTATTTTTATCACCCATTTTACCAACCAGGGTTCCGGTAAAAAAGAAGTGGCTTTTGCTGCGCCTTATCCGGGAGCAATTATCCCATTAAACATGGCAGAGATTGGTGGAGAAATCCTATGTCAAAAGGATGCTTTTCTATGCGCAGCGATGGGCACGTCTATTTCGATTGCCTTCAACAAACGACTGGGATCTGGCTTCTTTGGTGGTGAAGGATTTATCCTACAGCGCTTACGTGGCGATGGAATGGCTTTCTTACATGCTGGCGGAACCATTGTCAAGAAAGAGCTCAGAAACGAACGCCTGTTGATAGACACTGGATGTATTGTAGGCTTCTCTCCCAGCCTGGACTATGACATTCAGCGTGCCGGGAATCTGAAGTCAATGTTTTTTGGTGGTGAAGGACTATTCCTGGCCACGCTTCAAGGCACCGGCACGGTCTACCTTCAGAGCTTACCATTCTCCAGACTTGCTGACCGTATTCTCGAAAACGCTCCGAGCGCAGGCGGTAATCAAAAAGGTGAAGGGTCAGTACTTGGTGGGTTGGGAAGACTATTGGATGGGGATTAAGGTGATTTGAAAGATGAACTCGTAATGAAAAAACCTGTCTTGACCTTTAGACAAAAAAAGACCGCTATAAGCGGCCTTTATGGTTTGAAACATGAAATAGTATGTACTTAATTTCCGATTGCCGGAAGTTTAGCTTTAAGTTCTACCGAAAACAAACGACCTGTAAAAGGTGCCGCAGTGAACTCTCTAAACTCTGCATCGAACAGGTTGGTTACCTGACCAGAGACGGTAAAGACTTTGTTTACCTTGTAGCCAAGTCCTATATCTACATTCACAAAACCACCCAGAGGACCATAGTTCCAAGCATCTGTGCTTCGGGCATCTTCTACTACTGGAGTCCCTCTCCAAGACAAATCCTGAGTCTCCGCAGCGATCTGATAACTTGAAAAGTAGTCGTATTCCTGTACCCATCTTGTATATATATTCCCAAAGAACTTCTTCCCTCTATAATATAACCCGGTTCCAAACTTGTGTTTCGGTGCATTCACTAACACATCGAGCTTATTAACCACACCGTCACCATTGAAGTCATTGTCTTCCAGATTGTCTTCATCATAGGAATAGTCAAAGTAAGAATAGTTAAACGTCCAGTTAATCTGATCCGATAAATACACGTTGGTTCCTATATCGAACCCGTAAGTATTTACCTTACCGAAATTCACATAGGTAGCTACTAGTCCTCCATAAGCACCATAGCCTGATTGCACATCAGCAATATCTTCATCTCCGCGCTGTGCAGCCACACCTATTACGGTCACAGGAGACAAGAAATCCTGTGAAATATTGTAGTAGGCGTTAGCATCCAAAAAGAATTTATTTTGTACCAACTCTCCCTTGTAACCTATCTCAAAGGTCTGGATTTGCTCTACTTTTTGCTTTTCTACTTTTGTCCCATCGGTTAAGGTAAACCCTTCAGCATTACCCAGAATCAGTCCTGCAAACAAGTCTCCATACATGTTCAATATCGTTGGAGCGGCAATTCCCTTGCCATAAGTCAAACGGAAGGATCCATTGCCGGCACTATAGACTAAACCACCCTTGGGAATAAAGTTAAATCCATAAATCTCATGATTGTCGCCACGAAAAGCTGCTGTGGCCTTTAAAGAAGAGGTGAACTTATAATCAAACTGACCATAGACCCCAATCTGGTTAATGATGATCGGATCGTCTCCGCCATTATCCAGCAGATAGGTTCCGTTGCTGTTGGCATTATCTCGTTGCCACTGCGAACCAACAACCACTCCTAAATCACCAAACTGATCATGATACTGTACCTCAGCATTCCACCTCCTGGAGTCATCAGCAAATGTGGCTCCATTACCCAATGAACTTTCTCTGGCTGCTTCTTCAGTCGCTCCACCATCAATCGCTGCGTAATAGTTTTTGGTTCGCTGATCTATCGCATACGTATCTTCCGTTTTACTCTTAGTATGATAGAGCTGAGCAAAGAACTTATCTGAAGTATATCTCAAGTGAAACTGGTTCATTTTCCAGTCTTTGATCTGATTACGCCCTACGTTGGTTGGTGCCAGATAAGAACTATTACTTCCTCCCCAGCTAAAAATCAGATCAGAAGAGTTGGTTACGCTGTAATACATCGCTGCCTCTGCCCTGAGAAACTCAATGTCATTGTCTAAAAGATATTCTTCATAACCTTCCTTCACACCGTCACCATTTCTGTCAATATACACAGAGTCTGAAAACTCAAATTCTTCTGCTCTGGTGTATTCACCCGTCACTTTGAATGAGAGCTTATCATTAAGTACCTGTGCATGCCTAGCCCTGGCAGTAAACATACGCTGATTCCCTGCTCCCACAGCAACAGTCGTTCCCTGCGAGGTTCTTGGATCTTTGGTTATGGTATGTACCAGACCATTGTGGGCGTTGGGCCCATAAAGTGCTGCATTTGGCCCCAGTATTACTTCCACTCGCTCAATATCCTCCTTGATCTGTGTGGTCAACGGACCCATTGGTAAACCTGTGGCTATCAACGTGGCAAAACGGCCATCGTTTACCTGCAGGTTCTTAGAGTTGAAGTTGCTGTTAAATCCTCGAATGTTAATACCAGTACCTACCACTCCTGCACGGACAAAATCCACTCCTTTTACCCTTGCCAGAAGTTCTCCTGGATTAAAGGAAGGTAGTTCCTCTAAGTCTTTGGAAGAAATAATCTCAATAGTAGCCGGTGTTTCGGTTACTTTTTCAGCCTGACGGGAGCCAGATACGACTACCTGATCAAAGGCAAAAATGGCTTCTTCCATACTCAGGTCTCCCAGGTTCACATCATTTCCTGACAGTGATATTTTTTTGGTCAGGTCAGCATACCCCACATAGCGGATTATCAATGTATAGGAACCTTCTTCTACCCCATTAATGGTAAAAGTTCCAGAATTATCTGTAGTAGCTCCATTGGAGGTGCCTTTCAATAGCACGGTGGCTCCAATCAGAGGCTCTCCAGACTCCATATCCATCACTCGACCACTAACAGCCGACTGGCCGTAGGACCGAAAGCAGATAAATAACATGCTCACGATTAAGATGGTAAAGGTCTTTTTCATTTTTGAAAGTTTTTAGGTTGTTTTTTAAATCTTATTCAATAAACCTAGGAAAAGGAGCAATGCAAATATGAATGTGATAATTTTAGTAATGGTGGACTTTTGAAAAACAATCACACGATGATAACTGTAAATAACTGATTTACAAATAGTTAAATACTTTAAATGATTACTTGACTATAATTCTGATTTATCTGAGTTTTGATCAACCTCCTGATAAGTTATTTCCATAAACACTCGCTTTACAAACATTTCAAAATACTTAACAAGAGGAATACAAAGGATATTTCTGACCTTTTAATAGATCTCAAAAGAATCGTTGGATTAACCTGCAGATGATTGCTTTTACTGTAAGGGGTAGACTATTATACTTTCCCTTTTTGATAAAGACGTGTTTTGGCCATCACTACTGAGCGAGGCACGTAAGTCTCCAACTCAGATAAAACCTGGTTAAGGATGAACGTTTTGTGCGGGTCATCGAGGTAATCTTGTGAAAACTGTACAATGGAATTCACCAGATCTTTAGGCTCAATTTTACCGACCTTTACCAGTGCTATTTCATAGTACCAACGAATAGTGGGCAAGTAGATCGATTTCTTGCTGTCCTCCAGATCTCTATCGATTAGATCATACTTTTTGAATGTCTGTAGTACCTTATGATATTTCTCCTGTTTCACCAATGCCTGGATATATGCCGTAAAAAAGGAGTACCAACGTTCGTTCAAGATATCGTCCGAATGAATTCGCAAAAAACTATCTGCCAGCATCTCACCTCGTTGAGGCTGGTTGTTCAGGTTCAAACATTTAATATAAAAGGATATAAAGCCTATTTTATGATAGAAATTGGTAGACTTCTGCACCTCAGCGAATGACTCTTTAAGTAAATTCAGAGCCTCTTCGATCTTTCCTCGGCGGATCAATATAGAACTGAAGTTGCTCAGGTACTGGACATGATCGGAGTTCTTTTGACGAATGGAAAGGTATCCGTATTCTTCCGCCTGCTGAAGCACATCAAACTTACTATGAAGCATGAGTCTATTTGCGTAGTAGTTATAAAGGATTCTGCGCGTGTAAAACATGCCTTTGGCTAACAACACATCCAGCTGGTCATACACCTGCTTCAGCTTATTAAACTCACGGCTATTGAAGTAGAGAAACGTGAGGCGTACCACGGCCATATACCGGTTAAAACCATCCAGCTGACTATCCCCAAATAACCCCAACAACCAGTCTTCCCATTGACGGGAGTCTCCTTTTTTCTCGTTAAACTGATTGATAATATCTACCGTGGCCTGATGAAGTTTATTGTTCACCTCCTTGCTGTAATCGTACTGTACCTGGTACTTTTCTAAAAACTGATTCGCTTCATTGTAGTCTTTGTGCCGTAAACGAATCAATAGATAATGCCGATAGTTGATCACTAGCTCAAAAAACTTCATGAAGTTGTGAATCGGGTGTTCGTAGTTCTTAATCCTCCGCAGAAGTACTTTTTCCTCTTCATGAGAAATGGCATCTGTAATCACCTTGCGATCCATCTCATTGATCCACTCGAAGTACTTATCCACATCGATGCTATCAAGCCGTTTTTGGACCCAGTCCATGAGACTAGAATACTTCCGTTTATTGATCGCGGTATTGTATGCCTGTTGATTCTGCTGCTGGTGAGCATTCTCTTTGAGTCTTTTTAAGATCTCTACTTTCTGTGAATCTTCAAACTGCTGAATATCAAACAGGTAATCTGACTCATGAGGCAAAATCTCCTTTGCAAAAGCTGTAAATTTTTTCAGTTTGACTTTCACCGACTTAGTTGCTTATTCGTTCAGAAAGCTATCAATTAATTTGCTAACGACCTCAGGCTGATCATAGGTAATAAAGTGCCCGCATTCAGGAATAAACTTTAGGGAAACTTTAGGAATTTGTCCTGCAGCATCTTCGGCCACTTGCTTTGTGGTTAAGTTAGGGTTCAAATACTTGTTTGGAATCAGTGAATCATTTTCACCATAAACAACCAATGTCCTGGTTTTCAAATTCTTCAACCGATCGTACACCGGAGCATCCAACATTCCACTTACACTTCGCACTACAGCTTGTCCATAGTTTCTAAAATCACTTGCACCTTTCATGGCCAGCCTATCCGATATCATGAAGTCTACCGATTCGGGCATTTCATAAAAATTCAATTTCCAATTCGCTCGCACCTGCTCATCAGTAGCTGCACAGATTACATCAACTGTGGTCACCGACTTCAGCCATGCAGCTTGCTGTTCTGTAAATGTTTCAAAACCTGCTGGTGCCAAAAGGATGAGTTCCTCAAATAAATTCGGATTGTCCAACACAGTGGAAATAGCAATTTGAGAACCCATGCTATGCCCTACTAACACTGGTTTTTCGATATCAAGTGCTTCAATTAATTGCTTCATTATCCCTGCATAAAAATCCATGGTCCCGGGATAATCCCCTTTGGATGATCGTCCGTATCCTGGAAGATCCACTACTATGCAACGATTCGCTGTTTTTAGCTCATCAAACACTGGATACCATGATGGCAAATAGGTGGCTAATCCATGAATCATGATGAGAGTTCGATCACCCGTTCCCTCATCGAGGTAGGCCACTTTTGTAGAATCATCTGTTTGAGCGTAACGTGTTTCATACCGGTAAGGGTGGATAACATCGGCTATCGAATCTTGCGCTTTAGCTATGACTCCCAAGAAACAAAAAGATAGAACTAAGATTAGGTTTAAAGTATTCATGTATTTAGGCTTTGTACAAATCTCAAATGAATAAACAGTCAATCTGAATAGATGCCATAACTCGAGTAGAATGCCCCCTATTTTACAATGACAACTCATTTATTTCATCAACTCGATAATTTCTTTCGATCTATTTTTCCACTTCCATTTTTTGGAATTTCAATCATAAACTCAATGTATTTAGGCACTTTGAATCCAGCCAGTTTGGCCTGGCAATGCCTCCGTACGTTGTCTTCCTTAGCCTCCATACCCGGACGAATGGACAAGTAAGCTTTCCCAACCTCTCCCCACTTTTCATCTTCCACACCCACGACAGCAGCCTCATCCACTGCTGGTAATTCGCGAAGCACACGCTCTACTTCAGCTGGATAAACATTCTCTCCACCAGAGATAAACATACACTTCTTCCGATCCACCACATAGAGGAATCCATCGGCATCCTCTTTCACTAAATCACCGGTGTAAAAGTACCCATTGACTATTGACTTTTTTGATGCTTCTGGGTTTCTCCAATATCCCGGTGTGACCATTGGTCCTTTCAAACAAAACTCGCCCACCTCTCCTTTGGATACAGGCTGATTCTCATCATCCAGAATAGCATACTCCACATAGAAGTTGGGAACACCAATAGAGCCAATTTTTTGCTCAGCGTGTTCCTGGTGTAGTGAGGTGATATTTGGTCCAACTTCCGTCAGTCCATATCCCTGTCTGATCTTCACTCCGCGCTCATGCCACAGATTAATCACACTCAGAGGCAATGCTTCTCCTCCTACAATAAAGTAGCGAATAGATGCCAGTGAACAGTCATGAAAGTTGGGGCTCTCCGCCATCATCTTTAACATGGTAGGCACTCCCATGAAGAGATTGCTATTTTCTTCATCAATTAGTTGGAGAACGCGTTCGGGATCAAATTTCTTCATTAGGCCTACTGATGCTCCTCGGTGCAGCATGGGTGTTAGCAACACATTCCACCCTCCGGTATGAAATGGCGGCATGCAATTGATGGTGTGGTCATCATTTGTAATCTCAAGGCTTTGAGATGTATTGACGCTGTTCCAAAGAAGCATCTTATGCGTATACATCGCCCCTTTTGGGAAACCTGTAGAACCTGAAGTATATAGGATAAATACCGGATCGTCTTCCTCCAATTCCGCGGAATTATACACTTCCTTCATCCCAGCAGGCATTCGTTCCAAAAACTCCTGAGGCACGTTGGAAGATAGCGCTCCGGTAAGCTGCTGGAATTTTTCTTCCACAATCAAAGCCCTTGGATCTGAGTCGCGGAAGAGGTAATCCACCTCAGACGGTGCTAATCTGTAATTGACCGGCACTAGAATGATTCCAGTCTTCTGCGCACAAGAGAACAAGGCCACATATTCGATGCAATGTTCCGCCAAAACCATGAGGCGATCACCCTTGACCAAACCAAGATCGTCCGTAATCCATGTAGCTAAGAAATTAGCACGCCGATTTAACTCTGCATAGGTAACCTGTCTTCCAGACTCTGACTCTTCGAGCGCTACCTTTTCCGGACTGTACTGCGCCCATTTCGCTATCCAGTCTTTTCTATACATGTTGCCTCCTTCCTAAAAAATGCATGAGCAATCCTATACTCACTGATATGAGTAATGCAGCAGTACTGGCAATCGCCGGATTATTGACCGTTTCTTTCATATAAGGTGCGAACTGACCATAATAGACCGTAAAATGCACAAGTACCGCCACCAAAGATGCTGTAAACACCGTTGACAGCCTGACGCCTTTGATAAACATACCAAAAAATACCGGAACAAATGCTGCAGAAAAATAAGCATAAACGCCGTTTTGGGCGAATATCCCCACACTGAGGTTAGGGGAAACCAGCTGCTGATAGGAAAAGATAAAACTCACAATGGCCAGAAAAACAATAACCAGTTTGTTGACTAAAATCTCTTGTTTGGATTGTCGATCAGCATTGCGACTAAATCGGTTACCAAAGATGGGTTTGATCAGATCTGCTGTGAGCGAAGTACTGAGTGACTGAATCAATCCTTCCAGAGTAGAGAGACCGGCAGAAATTAGGCCGAGCACGACAAGAATGGTAACATATATAGAGAACTCGCTGACCACATAGGCGGAAACGATTCCATCCATGGCGATGGGTTGTCCATTGGCCATCAAATCCGGAAACCTTAACCGGGCGAATATTCCTACAAATACTACCTGGAAGAATACCGCTAAAACGATAATCCCAATCACCAGATAGCGATTGACATCCTTTTCGTCTTTCAGTAAGAGTGACTTAGTGATGATGTGTGGCTGACAAACGATAGCAATACCGATCACCGCCTGACAGAAGATAATCTCAAAATAATCCCTAAATAAAAAGCTGTCTGGATTGGTCCAACTAGCGTAGTGAGGGCCGATTTCCATCAATTGCTCTTTGAACCCGGATAGTCCATTAGTAAAAAAATCAGCACCAGAGGCCAGTAACACTACAGCTACAATGAACATCAATGTTGCCTGAATGGCGTTGGTATAAACCATCGAGTTAGCACCTCCAAACATCATGTATCCAAATACGAAAACGATGATACCAACCAGTACCCAGACTGGTTCCAGGCTGAGCGCACTTGAAAGCACCTGCGTTAATCCCACGCAAATCAAAACAATAAAAGTGATCAATAGCAAGGATAAGAAAGCGAAGAAAATGGCATAGGTGTTGCTATTATACATCTTGCCCATCCACTGTGCCATGGTTAGTGCTTTGACATGACTACCCGACTTGCGGAAGCGCTTGGTCATCAGAGTAAGCGATACGAAAATCGCTAATGGCATGACGATACCAAATGACAGCACACCACTCATTCCATAGAGCGCAATGAAGCCCGGATTAATGATAAATGTGGCTGCACTGGTCATCGAAGCGGCGAGTGCCAGCCCTACAGCTAGCGGGGAAAACGTAATGCTGCCCAGCGCGTAATCACTGATGTTTTTCACCCGGAGCGCTCCTCTTATCACAAAGAAAAGGATGATTGCCATGTAGAGAATGACGACAATCCAGGTAGCGATAATCTGATCTGATGATGCAAGACTATTCATATACTAATACCTTACTGCTGCTGCTGCAAATGCTAAACCACCACCAGATCCAATAAAAATGATCAGATCACCAGTCTTTACTTTGCCCTTTTTATAGGCATCATGAAGCGCCATCGGAATACAAGCCGATCCTGTGTAGCCATATTGATCCATCACCATATGTGCCTTTTGGCGATCCACTTGCAGGTTGTCCATGGTTTCATTGATGGAATTAAAATTTAATTGAGTGATGAAATAGTGATCTACATCTTGAGGAGTTACCCCAAGGCGGTCGCATATGTCCCTGGCCATTTCAGTCCAGTTCTTAGGGTTAAGCTCTTTCGGAAATTTGTGCACGAACTTCAGTTGATGATCGTGATTGGCTATTACTTGGTCCGAGATTGGCATATTTGTGGCCCCGCCATAGATCCCCATCCAGCCATTGTACTGACCCTCGGTTTTGAGATCGCTCGTCAAAAGTCCTTTGTCTTCACTAGTCGCTGACATCACCACCGCACCGGCACCGTCTGCAAACAGCGTCACGGTTTTCTTATCTTCCTTGTTGAGATACTTACTCATGGCATAACCACCGAGTACCAGTACGTGTTCGTAACGCTCATCTGAAGCAATGTACTTAGAGGCCACATCCATGGCCGTCACAAAACCTGCACACGCAGTGTTCAGATCAAAGGTGCCAGCATTTTTCAAGCCAAGCCGGTCTTGCAATACCGAAGCTGTAGACGGTGAAATGTATTCTGGGGTGTCCGTAGAGACAATAATGAGGTTAATATCCTCTGGTGATAGTTCTGCATCATTCAGGGCCTCCTTCGCTGCCTGCTCGCATAGATCAGCCACGGACTCATTGTCCGAACACCATCTTCTGGTACTGATATTGACATTTTCTCGTAACCAGGAGTCGACATCTTCTCCTAGAAGTTCATTAAAATAACTGTTGGGTATTTCCTGCTCGGGTGCATAAGCCCCGATACCGGTTATTGTTGCTCTTCTCATCTGGGTCGGTTATAGGGTGACAGCTCCATCCACACTCAGGACAGAACCGCTAATAAATGATGCTTCTTGAGAAGCAAGGAATGTGTAAGCATTGGCAATATCTGCTGGTTCACCTAGCCTACCAAGAGGTGTTTTGCTCTCCATCATGTCGATCACTTTCTGAGGCATAGCACGTACCATGTCAGTGGCTATGAAACCAGGTGCCACAGCATTCACAGTGATACCGTATTTACCAAGTTCTTTGGCCAGGGTCTTGCTCATGCCTATTACACCTGATTTTGTGGCTGCATAATTGGTCTGACCAAAGTTTCCATAAAGACCTACTACGGAAGACGTATTGATAATTCGTCCTCTTTGATTCGCTATCATAATCGGACTAATGGCTTTCACACAATTGAATACGCCAGTAAGGTTGATACCAATCACCTGATTCCATTGTTCATAGGTCATCTTCTTTATGGTTGCATCACGCGTAATACCCGCATTATTAATCAGTACATCAATGGTACCGAATTTATCTAACGTCTTCTTGGTTGCGTTTTCGACAGATTCTGGATCGGAGGTATCTACTTTGATGAAAATGGTTTGGTCGGGATACGCATTCTCCAGACTCTTACCTGCTGTTTCGTTGACATCCCAGATGGCGACTTTGGCTCCTTCTGCTACAAACTTCTCCACCGAAGCTTTTCCGATGCCTGCCGCACCACCAGTAATCACTGCTACGCTATTTTCTAATCTATTCATTGATTGTACGCTTCTGTTTTTGCAAAATTCAAAATTTGAATAGGTTAAAAATAGAAATTTGGTAAGCCATGAATTATCGGAGCAGAATATAAATAACATGGACTTTTATTCATACATCAAGGATATTATAGCAAAATAAGTCTTTATTCAATAATAAAGCCTTTTTATTGGGCATAGACTTTTATTTGGACTACTGAATCGCTTCTACGGTTGGTTGTCATTTTTTCAATGATCTAGCCAGATAGTCAGAACACTTCATTCTGTGGTTTAACAAGCGATAACCCACATATTTTGGGCTTTAAACGAAATAGTCAACAGACCGCATTCTACTGTTGTTCAGATATTTAGCTGTGAAATCATGAATTTCTTAAGAGTTAACCAAAAACAAATTCCTATGAAACGATTCACACTATTCACACTCATTTTGCTATGGACTTTTGGACTAAGCGCACAATTGACACCTATTGGTTCATTTGGTTCTAACCCTGGAAATCTGAACATGTACGTCCATATCCCCAACAACATGCCATCCAACGCACCACTAATCCTCGTCCTACACGGATGCACGCAATCAGCTAGCGCATATGCCTCCGAAAGCGACTGGAACAATTTAGCCGACGAATATGGATTTTATGTCATCTACGCAGAGCAGAAAAGCGCCAACAACTCTTCGCAATGTTTCAACTGGTTCGAAACAGGTGACATCAATAGAGGATATGGTGAGGCAGCATCATTGAAAAGTATGACGGATTATATGAAAAGTAACTTTTCCGTTGACAACAGCCAGGTATTCGTCACGGGCTTTTCTGCAGGAGGCGCAATGACCACCGCAATGCTCGCTGCGTACCCTGATGTCTTCAGTGGAGGAGCAGTGATGTCAGGACTACCTTATAAAGTAGCCACTAGCAGCAATCAAGCCTTTATGGCGATGTTTGGCAATGTCAATCAAAGTCCTGGCCAGCTTGGAAACAGTGTACGAAACGCATCGAGTTACTCGGGATTCTGGCCAAAGGTTGGGGTGTTTCATGGCACTACGGATTACACAGTATACTACATGAATCAAAATGAAATCATGGAACAGTGGACCAATGTCCATGGAGCAGACCAAACAGCAGATGCGACCACCAATTCATTTCAGGGTAATCCCTCAGTAAGTAAGCAAGAATACCACAATGGATCTGGGGAAACAGTCGTGGTTACCTACAGTTTTAATGGCATGGGTCACACCATCGCTATTGATCCTGGAAGCGGTGAAACTCAAGGAGGAAACACCGGCTCTTATGCAACTGACGTTAATTTTTATTCTTCATACTGGGCAGCAGACTTTTTGGGTTTGATTGATGGCACCACTGGAGGTGGCAACCTTGCTGCACCCACGAACCTATCCGCATCAGCAGCTTCGTCTTCTCAAATCGACCTGAACTGGACTGATAATGCAACCAATGAAACCAGCTACCTCATTCAGCGATCAAGCAGTTCATCGGGAAACTTTAGCACAATCACCACACTGGGAGCAAACAGCACTAGTTATATCGATGAATCTTTAACACCGTCCAGCACCTACTACTATAAAGTCCTCGCAAGTGATGGCACCAATACGGCAGCAAGTAGTGTCGCCATGGCCACTACACAACCATCTGGCGGTAATGAGCCAACTATCGTCACTATCGAGCAGACTTCTGGAAACGGTATACTCACTTACACATCAACTCATGATATGGGCCAGTCATTTACATCCATCGCAGATGGAGACTTGATCGCCATTGAAATAAAGCTCGTCTATGCCCTTTCTAATTCTACTCTAAAAGTATTTAGTGGCAACACCGTATCCGGAACTCCAATCTATGAACAAACTGGAGTGAGTGCCGGTACGGGCTGGCAAGAGATTGCATTAAACTCACCGCTAGAGCTAACAAATAACCAGACCTACACCTTCCAACTGACAGATGCATCACTAAGGTATTCATATGCTAATGTCTATAGCGGTGGAAGTTTGTGGTATGACAACATCAACTATTCAGTGTTTGACGTTCCTTTTGTTGTATCTGTAAGCACTAGCGGAAACGGTTCCAGAATGGGGATTAGATCACAGATTTCGGACGGTAACCCAATAATATACCCGAACCCCACCACAGAACATCTGTACATCCAAATGATCGAAGAGGGTTCATTAGAGATTTACCATATAAATGGTCAAAAGGTATGGAAACAACAGCTCCAAAGGCCATCTAACCAGATCAATGTCAGCCGCCTAGTGCCCGGAGTTTATCAGGTATTGATACGCTCTGGAAATCAACTATTAAAGCAAAAATTGATCGTTGAATAAAAAACGAAACCACACAGCGCTTTGTCCCTGTGTGGTTTTTCTTGTTTTCGGTATTTAGCTTACCCAAATTGTCGATTTAAAATGTCAGACTTATAGGCCCCTTACAACAACTAAGAAATCCAATTGGGCTTGGTATCTCTTATTACTCGTTAATGGACGTCAATTCCGTCAAAATATATTTCGGTTATTGCAGTGTCGTCCCATTTCAATCCAGGATAAACCTCAACAATTTCAAACTTCATCGTAAAGCCTGGTTTCTTTTTTAGTAGCTCGAAGTTTTGTCGATCACCATATCCAATCGGGTCAACCTTGAAATGCTGTTCAGCTTTTGAGTCCTCGAGTTCAAGTGTAGCATATGGTTTATTGTCAATGTACATTTTCAATTTTTTGACTCTGGAATTGTTCTTCCAGGCACTTTCACTTTTCACATAACCATTCACGATTATTATTTCAGTTATTCGAGGGTTTTCAGGCTTGAAGTGATACACTATGTTTTCTCCAATTCCATACCCTGAAACGCCTTCGATCCATGCCGTTTCGTAACTTAAATCGTGCACATTTTTGGCGTTATATGTATTGGTTCCTTGTGTAGTTAGTTCGGATGAAGCTGTTTGTGTATCTTGTCCACCACCGCAGTACCAACTACATCCACCGCCCACAATATCCCACATGTTCTCATAAATTTCACCATACTTTTCAATAATGGTCTGTTCTTCAGCTGTTAGTTCGTCCCAACTTCTAACACCCTGACTGAGGTCGTTAAGGGCCTGATCTCTTAAGGCCCACTCTTGTTGTACTGTTGGATTGAATTCTAGGATTTTCCCAAGTGTTGGTTTAAGAGTTGGTACATCTTGAGCGTTCGCAACGTTTAGGAGCAAAAGAAACGATATTGTTTGGACAATCTTCATGGGTATCGCATAAGTGTAGTGACGTACCTTTAGCTATCTGGAATGGCTCTAACTAGCTAAAAGACACTAATATAGCGAAACTGCCCGGAGTGCGCAACCCAACGAATACAACAGTATGCTTGAAGAACAGCATTGATAAAAGAAAGATTCTACCAAAGAAAAGTATTTAGAAAGCACTACCATATCACAGCGGCTGATTTATGGAGATGTTTGCACTGAGGTTTATTAAAGTGGTAGTTTGGTGTAAAACCACCAACTTTTTGTGCCTGTTGCACAACTATCATATTGCAAATAATTGTATTGATTTTAATTGAACGATATGCTTTTTTTTTAAATTAACTGTGGAAATCAATTAGATTCTACTGGAAATTCTTTGGTCTTTCTCCTTTCTCCGCAGCATCAATGATTGCCTTAATTCGCTTCTCTTTGGTCTCTGGTCGTTTGGCGGAAGTGACCCAGTACAACATCCCCTTTTTGATTGATTTGGACTGTGAGTTGTAAAATTCCCGAGCCTTAACGTTTGCTGCAAAGGCTTTTTCCAGTTCTTCAGGGATGATCAACGCTTCTATTGCATCCAAAATGCTCCAGGATTTATCCCGCTTTGCTTTTTCGATCACCACCAAACCACTTTCGGTCATCCGATCCTCTTTGATTAATCTAGCTACTTTGTCCTTATTGATCTTCGACCAGTTACTCCCTTCACGGCGTGGGCTATATCGTTGCTTGTACTGAACATCATCAATCGGGTATTTGACCCCATCAATCCACCCAAAACACAACGCCTCATCTACCGCTTCACTCCAGCTTAAGTTTGGATTGGGAGCGCTCTTTTTGATAAAGATCAACCAGACAGCGTTCTTTAATTGATGGTTTTTCTCCAGCCAATCTCTCCACTCGGATGCATCTTTGGGACAAAAAGTATCATCAGGTACATTTTTCATTTTGATTGATCTTAGTTGACTGAAACTAATGAATTTCCATATGCTAAATTAGAATTTATGGCAACTATCTGTTGCTCGTATCAACAACTGACCTACTCATTGGTTAAAAGCTCATGTCTCAAATCACGAGTATCACATTCTTCAAATGTAAGGGGTTCCTAAACCAGTTTTGGTTGTTCAAGATGATGCGTTTTTCACACGCCTATCTCCAAGAAGTAAAGGGACAATCCTTTTACAAGCTGATGGGAACGGGGAAAGGAAATGGTTTCAACCCCTGGCCAGATTTTAGTACGTATGCGGTGCTGCAGGTATGGGATCATGAGCAATATGCGCATCAGTTTTTTGAAGACGCTCACATCATGGAGCGGTACGACCGACACACTACTGAGCGCTGGACGGTGCTAATGAGAAACATAACGGCCAAAGGAAACTGGTCAGGTATCAACCCATTTGCTCCGTCAGCAAAACTCGATAAGAATAACCCTTATCTGGCGATCATCACTAGAGCCACTATCCGCAAACAAAAGCTGGTAAAATTTTGGAGGTATGTACCCACCTCACACAAGCCATTAAAAGACAACTCCGGACTGATTTATACTAAAGGTATCGGTGAAGTACCCGTATTGCAAATGGCGACCTTCAGCCTGTGGGAAAATGAACAGGCCCTAAAAGCCTTCGCCTATCAAAGCAAAGAACATTCAAAAGCCATACGGATGACTCGTGAGCTCAACTGGTACAGTGAGGAACTCTTTTCGAGATTTCAGCCATTTGCTTCATACGGTACGTGGGAGGGCCAGAATCCATTGGCTCATTTGAACTAGTCCTTAATTCAGTTCATGACCCTTCGCTGCCCAGCTGCGAACTTTGGTTCTAAACAACTCATCTGCGCCTTCTGTCCATTTATAATTATCCCGAAGGTACCGCATGGTATGCTTCTCTACCTGAGTATAGGACTTGCCATCTGAAATGGTATCGAAAATCTTCTCCGCATCTTCCTTGCTAATGCGCCCGTCTCCTTTACCTTCTACAGCTTCATCTGCCATTTTTAGTGTCACCGCCTTGTAGCGGTTACCATCGATTTGTTTGTAATAGGATATTTTCTTGGCTTCCAGTTCCTTGCTGAGCACCTCTATCTCACGCTCCTTTTCTGCCATCAGCTCATGTAACAACTCCACCTCTGCCTTCATCTCCTTACTCTGACCATTGTCAGCACTGGACGTTTCTTTCTTTTTAGCCGATTTCAGTGCTTTCTTTTCTTCTTCAAGCTGTTTTTCCAATGAACCAATCTTAGCCTTCAATTTATCAATTTCTGTTTCCAGGGATTGTGCTGACTCAGCCAGCTGTTCCTTTTCATTAGCCAGATTTTGATACTTAGATTTCCAATACCTGTAGGTAAAAAAGACTCCTATCAGACAGCTTACGACCAATAAACCAAAAATTTCGAATATAGCTGATATCATGACCTGGTGATTATTTGAATGTTTACTCTTCTATTTTTTTGACGACTGCTTTCATCCTTGTTCGGCTCTTTTGGATCCTTCTCACCCATACTCTTTACTTCAGTCTCCTTGGGCAAGATGGCATTAAGACGATCTTTGATAAATCGTGCGCGTTCCATTCCTAGCTCTTCATTGTGGCTTTGTGTACCGAGATCACACGTATGTCCTACGATCGTTACATTGATGTCGCGATTCTCTAAATCCTCTGGCACCGTCCTTAGGAAATCTGCAATCTGCTCAGGATCCCGCAACTCAGTACTGTTCTTCTTAAATAAGAAGGTCTCATTTAGTTCGATGAGAGGAACTTCAGGTTCGGACTCTTCAGCTGGTTCTACACCTACCGAATCGATTGTCGTTTTATTAAGGTCTGGAGCCTGATTTACCGCTAATTCGATCTGTTCAGGTGGAGGTTGTTCATAATCTTTAATAAAGTTGACGTAATACCAGGTGCTGAAAGTGGACCAGCATAGAAATGCAATGATTCCATAGGTTAGGTGGATGTTCATATCGGAAAATACGAAAAGATCACACCTAAATCAATAGCTACTATCAGATTTGGCCAGACATGATGATAAAATAACCTGAAGATCACATTAGGTGCCCTTCAGGCTGTTTTCGCAAAATAAAAGATTATTTCAATATGGCGTACTTAACCGATGTTTTATAATCTGTATAGTGGATATATTTCTCATTTTCCATCCAAAGAACCACTTCATCTTCATCAGCCTTCAGGCCTCTTGGCACATAAGGTCTTACCTGATCCAAAATAGAAGCTTCTGTGATTCATTTGGATGACCAGCCCGCACCTAAATCACCTGTTTCCATTACTCTATTTCAAAAACACCATCATAAGACTCACCCTGCAGTTAGTGATAGAGCTTATTACGCCTTTTGATGTAGAGTACAACTTGAATAACAAGCAAAACCCAGGGACCACCATGGAGCACGGTATCAAACCAATCCATAGGCTGCATCCCATCGGCACCTCCTGCGATCCATTTTAGCTTTCCCCAAATGTGAGGCTCAGGTACGAATGGCGCAAGTCCCAAAGTGAGGGAAAGCATAAGAGCAATACGCAAACCATTTCCTTTCTTAACCTCCTTCTTAGTGCTCATCAGTCTTTTACTGTTGGTTTGCCAGCTCCGGCCCAGCCACGGTATCCGCCAGCCAAATCATATATTTCCTTGAAACCCATTTCCTTTAGCTTCTGACCAGCAGAAGCACTCCGCCCTCCAGCAGCACAGTATACCACCACAGGCTGTTCCTTATCTAGCTTGCTTACTTTGGCGATAAACGCTGGATCATAAATATCGATATGCTCAGCGCCTTCTATGTAGCCGGCAGCTACCTCTTCGGGAGTTCGCACATCCAGCAATTGAAGCGCTTCAGTATCGAGTAGCTTCTCTAGTTTTGCGTTGTCTATTCGTTGGTAATTCTGGGCCTGACTGCTTGTACAAGCCACAGCTATCAAAGCAACCCATGTGTATTTCACTAAATTCATCCTCTTGTTGTTTAATTATCGCGATTCCACGCCATTATTCCACCGCTCAAATTATACAATTTTTCGAAACCCAATCCATCCATGACCGAACAGGCTTTCTTACTTCGGTTACCACTTCGGCAATACACCAAATAGGTTTTGGATTTATCCAACCTGGCTACCTGACTCTTAAAATTGGGATTAAAAAAATTAATCTGATGGGCTCCAGGAACTGTTCCTTCAGATTTTTCCTGTGGAGTTCGTACATCTAACACTATTGTTTTTGGCTGTTTTTTTAGCTGCTGAAACTCTTCTACGTTCACGTTGACGTAATTCTTGGGTTTTGACTTAAATAGTCCGAACATGCATTGTATATTTAAATGTTTTCTATTACTCAATTAGTCAAAGAAACGCATAATAGCATCTAAACAGCGTAACAATAGTTACAGAGAAGATTATGATCCCTCAAATAGCGAGCCGAACAAACCGACGGCTAGTTCCACCCAAACCATTAAAAACAGAAACACTACTACTCCGATAGCAATTGCTCGTGTTTGATAGTCTTCAATTTTCTAATGAGCAACTCAATCCCCAAACCCAGGATTAGCAATAACAATGCTGCTACTAAGAAATCAGTAAATGTCCAGACGATTTCTTCGGATTCACTCCAATTAGTGGTATCACCAACATACCAGCAACAACGGAAAGAATGACCACTACTCGTTTATTTTCCACGGTATTTGTCAAGATCATTTCAAAGAAAAAGGCTGGCCACTACATGACCAACCTTTATGCTAAAACCAACCTATTATCCAACTTACAACATGGTTTCCGGTTCTCTGTACTCCGTCACCTTGATGCAGGATTTCTTGATTTCTTTAAAACCTCCCTGAATGTTAATCACTTCCTTAAAGCCATTCGCCATGAGAATGGATGTAGCGATCAGCGACCGATAGCCCCCCTGGCAATGGATGTAGTACTCTTTTTCCGTATCCAACTCACCCAAGTTCCTATAGATAAAGTCCAAAGGAAAATTCACGGACCCTTTGATGTGTTGGGAGTAATATTCACTTTCTTTTCGCACATCCAACACGTCTACAACTTCAGTATCATAGATATTGGTGAAATCATGTGGCCCCATTTCTGCTACTTGTAATACCTCTTTTCCTCCAGCTATCCAACTGGCGATTCCACCTTCAAGAAAGCCGACGGCATGATCATATCCTACCCTGCTCAGGCGCGTGACCACCTCTTCTTCCCTTCCGGGAAGTGCCAGATACACTATGGGCCTATCCAGATCTTCAATCAACGCGCCCACCCACGGTGCAAATGTATCATCTATCCCTATCCAGAGAGAGCCCGGAATGAATGCCCTGACAAAATCCTCTTTCGGTCGTGTATCAAGTATCAGCGCATTGTTCCTTGCCATTACGTCCTCAAACTCTTTCAAATTCAAGGCAACCACTCCGCGCTCCAGGATATTATCTATAGATTCATATCCTTGCTTATTCATTACCGCATTTTTTGGAAAATATTGAGGAGGGCTCACCAACCCATTCGTCACCTCACCGATAAACTCTTCACGGGTCATATCCGCTTTTAATGCATAATTATACTGCTTCTGGTTGCCGAGTGAATCAATCGTTTCTTTGCTCATGTTCTTACCACATGCCGAACCGGCCCCATGTCCCGGATAAACAATCACATCATCGTGAAGTGGCATAATTTTATTTCGTAGCGAATCGAATAAGTAGCCTGCCAAATCCTCTCGAGTCAGGTCTGTCTTCACTGCCAGATCTGGTCGACCTACATCTCCGATAAAGAGTGTGTCTCCTGTAAAAATAGCCGTCTCTTCACCTTCTTCGTTGATCAGCAAATAAGTAGTAGACTCCATCGTATGACCAGGAGTGTGAAGCACTTTGATCTTTACTTTTCCAACTTCAAGCACCTCCTCATCTGAGGCCACATGAGCCTCAAAACCCGGCTGAGCAGTAGGTCCGTAAACAATCGTCGCTCCTGTTTTTTGAGCCAAATCAATGTGGCCTGAAACAAAATCGGCGTGGAAGTGGGTTTCCAAAACATACTTAATTTTCGTACGATTAGCCCGTGCCTTTTCGATATATGGATTTACCTCACGCAATGGGTCCACAATAGCTACTTCTCCATCTGATTCTATGTAATAAGCTGCCTCAGCTAAACATCCAGTATATAATTGCTCTACCTTCATATTGTTAAATGTAGTTAATGAAACTTAAGGTAAAATACGGGCATAAACAGCTGAATTACTGTTACTTATGTTACGCAAGACACTGAGATCTATCAGGTCTTATGTTGACGCAAGTCATTGACTAATAATGGTTCTAAGACTGAGTAAAATCGAAAAGCGGTAAAGACAAACACCGGGTCGCGTAGATCGGGTCGAGTGGACCGTTTCTAGGCTGTTTTTAAATTGAACTCAGGTCAATAATTATTCTACCAATCGGGGCTGCTTTTCGAGTAAGATAATCAAGTATGAGTACCTGAAAACAATCAAAAGCTGTAGTTCAGGACAAAATTGATCTGAAACATATTGACCTTGTTTAGAACCAAATTAGGATTATCCGGTATATGTCCGTTTCCCATTTTATAGACCAGTAGCAATTCTGGTTTGAGGCTTTTAATCTTGCTATGGGTATAGAATAGATCCAAATTTATATGGGTATAATCGGGATGCGCATATTTATTCTGTGCTGCATCAGAAACATCAGGTTTCCAATGCTTACCAACAGTACCAATAACCTTAAGTGCTGATTCGCCAAACTTCAAACCTTGCTCATAGGTAAGTAATAACGCATGATTATTGGCGCTTCCTTCACTTCGTTCCCGTTTCTGAAAGCTAAAGAGAAACTCCCTACCCCATTCTCGTGGAAAAAGAAATCGACCATCACTGGTAATCCGATCATACCCGACGCTGAAGTTGGTCTTCTTGGATGGTTTCCAGCTCAATTCAACACCTAAAATATTGGACCGTTCATCTGTGAAATATCTCAGAGAATCCACCGCATTACCACCATCCCCTACCTGAGTCTGGTGCAACCATTCACCAGCCATGGCCCAATGATCATGAAGGCTCCAGACAGGCTTCACGTAAATACTATTGAATAGGTTATCTGCATAATAGTTCCAGAGAACCACCTGGAGCTGTTCTGTGAATATTAGGTCAAGGCTAGTGATCAACAAAAAGTCAGAAAACGTATGGCCATCATACTGACTTGGCCTGCCATCTACGCCGCGCCCTTGCGGATAAATACCAATGGACTCTCCTATACCATCAAAACCATTTGAAGATCGTGGAGCTATGGCATTAAAAGCCCCCAACTGAAACGAACCAAAATTCTTGTTGGCATACTGATAAGTAACTCCCTGTTCCAGAGTAGGAATCATCCGGCCATCCTCCGGGTTTAAAAAGGGTGATTTGAACTTCATGCGACCCAGGGTGAATTGATGGTCTCCCCGTTCATATTGAACATGTAGCTCTCCCGGAAAAAGAATCAATCGATCGGACAGGTTTTGCACATCATACATTCCCGCCTCGTATCGGCTCTGCTTGCCAGTGGCAGGATCGGTAATGGTTAAGTCCTGTATTCCCAGATTAATGGACGTGTACATGGCGCCAGCGATTGTCCATGGGCTGTCCTTAAAATCATAGGTATACTTTAGGTGCCCACCAGTAGCCAGGGTTTGAAAATCCTTTAATTCTTCTTCATTCCATGTAGCCATGTAATAATTGCGCCATTGCCCTGAAACCTTACCCCAGTATTTCGTTTGGGCACCTGCTACTGCGTAGGAGATAATTGACAAAACTATGAAGATGTTTTTGATCATTTGGTTTTGGTTATTCCATAGGTAGTGAGATAATAATCCGCTATTGGCTGAAACGGCCCGTATTTGTGTTGATCGGCTGAAAAATCATCTGCCCACGGTCCATAGGGTGTAGACATGGGTTTTAGGGTCAGCTCTGGAAAATCATTCTGTACATCGGTTTTAACTGGACGTTCGAAGCTATTAATGTAAGCAGCCACATGAATGGCTTCCGCATCAGTTAGTTTTGGGTTATCAATTGTCGCCACTCCCCAGGGCATGTTGGCTTTGATAAACTGAGCGGCAGTTAGTACCCGATGCATACCCGCACCATGATTGTATGAATCTTGCCCCCACAGTGGTGGATACTGGTAAGCTGAAGAGTCTGATTTCCAAACCCCTGCTCCATCAGCACCATGACAAACAAGGCACTCACTGGTGTAAATAGTTTTACCTTGTATCGGATCAGCCTTAATCCTTGCATAGGACACTTCGCCCAATCCCGTAAAATAACCAACCGTATCCTTAGGAATACCTGCATCTAACCATTCCATATAGGCAACAATTGCCATCATCTGCTTCGAATCTACAGGTAGTGCCATTCCGTTCATACTGCGCTCCACACAGCCATTGATTCGATCCGCTATCGTCACCATGTTATTCTCCCGTCCTCTGAATTGTGGATAGCGCTTGGTCGCTCCAATCCATGATGCAGCACCACGTTTAGTTCCCGCTTCCAGATGACAGCTAGAACAGCTTAGATTATTGCCTGTAAATTGGAACCCTTCCAATGCCTGAGGACCCAACCACGTCGGGGTTTCTGAGACCAAGAGGTGACCGTATTTGACTTGCTTTCCATGTGCACCGTCTGGTAGATCCGTAGCTACATCTCTTACATACCAGATCTCATTGTCCTTGTCAAAAAGCGCTGGTTCCACATAGTATGTCAGCACTGCGGCAACTACCAGAATGATGCTCATCACGAGTATCAATGAGGCCTGAACCAGCAATGCGATCGCTTTGCGAGTGTCCATTTATTCAGTGTGGAAGTTTATTGCGAAGCAAACCGTAAACATAAGTTCCCAAAACTGCCGCTGCAATGACTACAAGAATGACCCCCACTCCATTTCCCAGGAGTATAAACATCGGACCTGGACAAGCTCCAGTTAAAGCCCACCCCAGACCAAAGATGATACCACCAATCAAGTACCTTGGGATACTAAACTGCTTTGGATGAATATGAATGGGTTTACCATCAACGGACTTTACTTTATATCTTTTGATTATCTGTATGGCAATGACTCCAATCACCACGGCAGATCCAATAACACCATACATGTGAAATGACTGAAACTTGAACATTTCATAAATACGGTACCAGGAAATCACCTCGGCTTTAGCTAGTGTAATTCCAAAAATGGCTCCAATAAACAAGTATCTAAACAACTTCATTTTATGCTATGTTTTATAATGAGTAGAGATGCGGAAGAACCAAATAGGTGACAAAAAGTCCTCCAATAAAAAAACCAATAACAGCAATTAAGGATGGGAGTTGCAAATCGCTCAGCCCACTAATGGCATGTCCTGAAGTACATCCCCCGGCATAGCGCGTTCCAAAGCCAATAAGAAATCCGCCAACAACCAGGATGATGAATCCTTTCAATGTAAATAGTGACTCCCAGGAAAACACTTCCATGGGAACAAGATGAGCGCCCGGCTGATCAATTCCCAAAGCTTTGAGATCCTCTATGGTGCTCACAGACAGATTGACTGCCGTATTGGGTGATAAATAACTATGCGCAATCACACCACCAAGTACCAGGCCTAAGGCAAAAACAAGATTCCAGATTTGATTTTTCCAGTTGAAATCGAAGAATTCACAGCTCCTTCCGCCACCTACGATAGAACACATGGTTCGTAGGTTGGATGAAATCCCAAATGTATTCCCAAACAAAATCAGACTCACCATCACCAGAGAGATGATTGGTCCAGCCACATACCATGGCCATGGCTGACTAATAAAAGCAATTATTTCGCTCATTCTAAATGATAATTTTCAAGTGATACAGCCTCAAAAGTACCTAGCCTAAATGCCCTAAGTGGTAACATTTGTTACACTGAAAAAACTTTCTTTGAATGACATGATCAATGCTATTCCATGATTCTTTTGTCATTTCAACTGAAAGGAGAAATCAGTTTTAGAAATCATTTGAGAACAAAAGGAAGATCTCCCCATTCGATGAGAGCTCATCCGCTCTTGATCAATTAGTGCATAGAATGACATTAAAATAGCAAGGGTTTTAAACAATCGGTTAGTAACTTTCCAAAAAAAAATGGATGTTGAAATCCTCTCCCGTGTACAGTTTGCTCTGACTGTTTCCTTTCACTACATCTACCCACCACTGAGCATCGGACTTGGTCTGATCATGGTCATTTTTGAGGCCAACTACTTGCGCACACAGAATCCAGAATACAAACGCCTCGCTCGATTCTGGACAAAGATCTTTGCACTCACTTTTGGAATAGGCGTCGCCACTGGTATTGTCATGGAATTTGAATTTGGCACCAACTGGGCAACTTATTCCCGATACGTTGGTGACATCTTTGGTAGTGCTCTGGCGGCAGAAGGTATTTTCGCATTCGCACTGGAGAGTGGTTTTCTAGGCATCCTGTTGTTTGGTTGGAATCGGGTGAGCCCCAAAGTGCATTTTATCGCTACGCTGGGTGTATGGCTAGGATCCATGTTTTCGGCAGTATGGATTGTAGTGGCCAACTCCTGGCAGCAGACGCCAGCTGGATATCACATCGTAGGAGAAGGAGTAAGTGCACGTGCGGAAATAACGGATTTTTGGGCGATGGTGTTCAACCCTTCCAGCGTAGATCGACTGAGTCATGTATGGATCGGCTCATTCTTGGCTGGGTCGTTCCTAATCATGAGCGTACACGCCTATTACCTACTCAAAGGCCAACACATAGATGTCTCAAAAAGAGCTTTTAAAATCGCACTGGTAGTTGCTGTAGTAGCTTCACTTTCTCAGCTCTTTACAGGCCACCGATCTGCTGATGGTGTGGCTATCAATCAGCCTGCAAAACTAGCCGCCATGGAAGGTCATTACGACAGTTTAGCTCCTGCGGACATGTACATTATGGGATGGGTGGATCAGGAAAGCCAGGTAGTTACGGGCATTAAAGTCCCAAATGGGCTCTCCTTTCTGCTTCATCAGGATTTTGATCATCCTGTCAAAGGACTCAATCACTTCCCATCTGATGAAACACCAGGACAGGTGAATGCTGTTTTTCAGTTTTATCACATTATGGTTGGCATAGGCATGACACTAATCGGACTAACCTTGCTTGGTTTGTTTCTGTGGTGGCGTGGTAAGTTATTCGAAACCAGCTGGTACCTCAAAGCAATGGTGGCAGCTGTGTTACTTCCACAAATTGCCAATCAGGCCGGATGGTTTTCGGCTGAAATGGGCCGGCAACCGTGGGTGGTTTATGGTCTCCTCCGGACCTCCGACGCCTTATCGAAAGTAGTCACGGCCAATCAGGTCCTTTTCTCATTGATATTATTTACGGTCATTTACATTTTGCTTTTTACGCTATTTATTTACCTGCTCAACAAAAAGATAAAGCATGGGCCAGAGGAAGGGGACATGATCGATCAGCGACCGAATCAAAAAGAAATGGTAGAAGCGCTAAATACACATTCATAATGGAAACATTCATAGGGATCGATTATGCCACGTGGTGGTATTTGGTAGTAGGAGCTGTTTTTTCAGGATATGCCATCCTGGATGGATTTGACCTGGGAGCCGGCGCCTGGCACCTTTTCTTCAAGGATGAAAAAAGCAGACGGGTGGCACTAAATGCGATCGGTCCGGTATGGGATGGAAATGAGGTCTGGTTAGTAATTGGTGGAGGTGCACTTTTTGCAGGATTCCCCATCGTATATGCTACGGTCTTTTCAGCGATGTACATTCCATTTATGCTCTTTCTAACCTTTCTGATTTTTAGGGCTATATCGATAGAGTTTAGAAGCAAAGAACCCATGAAGTGGTGGCGAAACATGTGGGATGTTGCTTATAGCTTATCGAGCATCCTATTGGCGGTATTACTTGGTGTTGTATTGGGCAATGTTCTCCAGGGAATGCCATTAGATGCCAACATGGAATACGCCGGAAGCTGGCTGGAGTTCATCAATCCATATGCGATCATGGTGGCGGTATGTACATTGGCCATTTTCATGATGCATGGCGCTATTTACCTGATCATGAAGACAGAAGGCCAGCAGTTCGATAAGATGAATCGTCATGTAAAGGAAGCCATGATCTTCTTTATTGTATGCTTTGCCATTACGACTATCTACACGCTGATCTACTTCCCGCACCTCTCCGATCGATTCAAGAATAATCCGCTACTCTTCATCGTGCCCTTAATGGCCTTTCTCAGCATTGCGAACATTCCTAGGTTAATTCATAAGAAGAAGTACAATTTTGCTTTTTTCTTCTCGAGTTTATCCATTGCCATGTTGCTGATGATCGTAGCGATAGAGCTCTATCCGGTGATCATTATCTCTACAGGCAATCCAGCGTTTAGCATTACCGTGTACAATGGTGCAGCTTCGGAGAAAACCCTGGGAATTTTGTTGATTATCGCATCCATCGGTACTCCGCTCGTGGTGACCTATACCACCTTTGTTTTCTGGACCTTCCGTGGCAAGGTGAAGATGGATGAGTTGAGTTATTGATGGATTATATATGCTTCGAGACTCTGACTTGCAGTCAGCCTAAGCTAGTCCGCGTTTGCAACGCGGACTGATAAATCTTCAAGTTTGAAACTTGATTAAACCCGCATTATTCATTAGGATATTGAAAAGGAGGACTTAGATTTTGTATTTGCGAGAATATACCCTCCATCCAAGGTCTTCTTTTTGCTGGTAGAGATATTTTCAGCACCTTTTTATTGGCATGATTCACAGCCCATGCTCCTAATGCAAAGCAATAGGATTTGAGCGTGTTGAGCGTCGCACGATTATGATGATTAAGTGCAAAAT
>JAMWZA010000279.1 GCA_024305105.1 Marinoscillum sp. | reverse complement strand
TCTTAAAGGTATCGATATCGACTGCACGAGCTAAAAGCTGATTCCCTAAGCAAATACCAAAAAGAGGCTTGTTTTTGGAAAGAATCTCTTTAACGGTAGCCACTGCATAATCCATTGCTGCAGGGTCGCCTGGACCATTTGACAAGAAGTATCCATCTGGAGACCATTTTTCTATTTCTTCGAAACTCGTCTTAGCTGGAAATACTTTACAATGACAGTTTCTTTTCTCAAAGTTTTTGAGAATGGAGCGTTTAATGCCAAAATCTAAAACAGCTATCTTTAATCCATCATTGTTAGCTCCTACTTCGTACACCTCTTTGGTTGTAACCACACTGGACAGCTCCAATGATTCCATCTTCGGAACTTTGGTGAGCTCTCCTTTTAACTTATCAACATCGAATATTTCAGAGGTAATAATCGCATTCATTGCACCTTTTGTACGGATGTAACGAACCAATTTTCTGGTATCTAAACCAGCTATTCCCACAGTATTGTGCCTAATCAGGTATTCATGTAATCCTTCAGTAGCCGTATTTCGACTATACTGGTGAGTGAAGTCATTTACTACCAATCCTTTGATCATCGGATGGTCTGACTCATCTTCATCAACATGCACTCCGTAATTACCAATGTGGGAGGTGGTATTGACAATGATTTGACCATAATAGCTTGGATCAGTGTAAATCTCCTGATACCCAGTCATTCCAGTATTGAAACAAATCTCTCCACCGGATGTACCAGATTTTCCAATTGAGTACCCTTCATAGATGGTACCATCTTCTAATAATAACAGTGCTTTTTTTCTTTCAGGTTGCTTCATGGATGGCAAAAATAAGAAATTATCTATCAGAATTACGACATAAAAAAAGGGATTGAGTCAATACTCAATCCCTTTTCCAAAATTTATTTTGTGAAAGTCTTATTCACCTTTCTTTGTTTCTTTAGAATCCTCACTTGCATCATTAGCTTTTGGCTCTTCAGCAGGTGTTTCGTCTGTAGCTTGATCTTCAGCTACCTCTTCTACTTTTGCTTGTTCAGCTGGAGTTTCCTCTACTATTGTAGCATCCTCTACATTTGATTCCGCCTTGGTTGAAGCTTCTTCTTTAACTGTCTCTTGCTTCTTTCCTCCTCTTCTTGATCTTCTTGTCTTAGACTTAGCTGTACCAGACTCTTGTAGTAGTAATTCATTGAAATCAACAAGCTCTACCATACACATCTCTGCATTATCTCCAAGTCTAGCTCCAGTCTTAATGATTCTCGTATAGCCACCTGGTCTAGCAGCAATCTTTTCAGCAATTGGGCCAAATAGCTCTGTTACTGATTCTTTATCCTGCAAGTAGGAGAAAGCCATTCTTCTTGAGTGAGTCGTATCTGACTTTGCTCTTGTGATCAAAGGCTCAACGTACTTTCTCAATGCCTTAGCTTTCGCTACTGTAGTATTGATTCTTTTATGAAGAATCAGGGAAGAAGCCATATTTGAAAGCATCGCCTTTCTGTGAGATGCTGTTCTTCCAAGATGATTAAATTTCTTTCCGTGTCTCATTATTCTTCCTCCAATTTATATTTTGAAAGATCCATTCCAAATGTCAAACCTTTATCTGCTACTAGTTGCTCAAGTTCAGCGAGTGATTTCTTTCCGAAATTACGGAATTTCATCATATCTGATATCTCAAGTGTCACAAGATCTCCCAATGTTCTTACATCAGCAGCTT
This sequence comes from Marinoscillum sp., assembly GCA_024305105.1. Classification (GTDB taxonomy): domain Bacteria; phylum Bacteroidota; class Bacteroidia; order Cytophagales; family Cyclobacteriaceae; genus Marinoscillum. The sequence continues at coordinate 1,065 of JAMWZA010000279.1, read as the reverse complement.
TCAAACAATTGTAAGCACGTACTGAAAGGTCAAGATCATTTAGGGAAGTCTTAAGAAGCTTTCTCATGTGAAGAAGCTCCTCATCTACTTGCTCTGGCTCACCTTGTTCTTGTGATTCCAAGATCATATTCTGATCTGAGAACAACATGAAGTGCTTGATTAAGATATTAGCAGCCCCTTTCAAAGCGTTCTCTGGATGAATCGAACCATCAGTCTCAATATCTAAAATCAATTGCTCGTAATCCGTCTTTTGCTCCACTCGCGTATTTTCTACGCTGTATTTCACATTTTTAATCGGTGTGAAGATTGAATCAATAGCAATGTAACCGAAGTTTTGGTCAGCTGGCTTATTTTCATCAGCCGTAACATACCCTCGCCCTTTCTCTACATTGATCTCAATCTCAAATTGAGCCGATTCATCTAGGTTGCAGATGACAAGATCCGGGTTCAACACTTCATAAGAGTTGGTTGCATTACCAATATCTCCGGCAGTGAATTGTCTATTATTAGAAACAGATACTGTGATCGTATTATCTACAACATCAGCTATCTTCTTAAACCGTACCATTTTCAGGTTAAGGATGATTTCACTCACATCCTCAAGTACCCCTTCTATAGTTGAGAATTCATGTAGAACTCCAGGTATTTTGATAGCGGTGATAGCATATCCTTCTAGCGAAGAAAGTAAAATTCTCCTTAGAGCGTTACCTACAGTAACTCCGTAGCCTTTCTCAAGTGGTTTGAATGTAAACAGACCGTGAAAGTCGTCTGCCTTCTCCATCACCACTTTCTCAGGCATCTGAAATGCTAGAATTGACATATTATATTCTTTAAAAGTTCTGTTAAAATCTTACTTAGAGTACAATTCAACGATTAATTGTTCCTTGATGTTCTCTGGTATTTCTTCTCTTGTTGGAGGGTTAAGGAATTTACCGGCCATATCAGTCGCTTCCCATTCCAACCACGAGAATTTCTTAGAAGCATTAGTTGCCAAGCTATCAGTAATTGCCTCTAGTGATTTTGATTTTTCTCTTACACCTACGATATCATTCTCCTTAAGTGTAA
>JAMWZA010000278.1 GCA_024305105.1 Marinoscillum sp. | reverse complement strand
GAGTAGATGATTAACTTAATAATTCATTTAGCAATGAAAAAGAAAGTATTCTATGCCATAGGCATTTCTTTATTATCGTTAGCTGTATATTTTGTTCAGCCGCCAAAAGCACAATCATGGTCACGAGGGACTTGGGAAAATGTATATAATGGAGGATCTACACCTGCATATCAGGAATGTATGAGTTCATTGGCAACTAGATGTGTTACTGGTGATATTAGATCATTAAAACCACATTGAAATACTTAGTGTACATAGCTAGTACCGCAATGGTACTGGCGTTGTTTTCGTGTAGTGAGAGTAACACCTCACCGGAGGTTGAACAGTATTTGTCATCGGGTACTTTGCAGGGTGGAGAACCACAAGAATCTCTTCTTGAGAAAGCGCAACAGTTGGAAATTACAATTCCAGACAGTATTCCCTCCATGCTACATTCATTTCAAGTTTTTGATTCCTCTATTTTTTGTTTGTCTTACAAAACACCTTCGTGTATTTATGTGATCGATAACAATAAATTAACGGTGAGAAAATATTTTAAATTTGAAAACCGTGGAGTCAATTTTAGAATCAGTCAATACTCAATTGGAGTAGATGAAGTAGCCATAGTATCAGAGAGTGGAGTTATTATAAGCTATAATTGGAATAAAGAGGATTACAATATCTATAGAACGTTAGAACCCAGGCAATATCCGTCAGATCACGGTCCTGTGGTTCCCTTCATTATGGCTCCACCTTTATTTTTTATATCCGATTCAGGATACGTGTTTAATGTGTACCCTCTTGGTTACTTTGATAACTACAGCGCTAGTGAAAATAAGAATAGCCCTCATTTTGCTAATTATAACAAATACACCAACACAACGACCTATTTTGGGAAACCAATGGGAATTATGTCAGAGTTGGGCTCTTCGTTATATTCTACCGATTTAAGTTTTCCATATTTAACCAGGACTGATAGCACTGACTTCCTTAGTTACCCAATGAGTCATTTAATATATTATGGACAGAATTTCGATAAGAAGATAGTGATTGCTTACCCGGATACAGAAGTTCCTCGGCCACTCACATTCAAGGATTATTCAGACCCAATTACACGAGATAAGTTCAGAAGAACTACTCCTTATTATTCTAAACTCAACTTGCATGAAAATTTGGGGAAGATAAGTCGATTATTCTATCAGCCAAATGAGCTGATCGAAGTTCGAGGCAGATTCGAAATGGAATATGGTGGTATAGACATATTGACTTATGATCCAAAGCTTAAAAGAATAGTGGGGCTTGATCACATACAAATTGACGAAAACATGTTGGCATTTATCCCTTATGGTGATGACTTTGTACAAATAAAATCTTACCCAAATGAAGAAGGTAAAATTCTCCTACAGGTTTATTCTTTTGATATTTAATGCATTCTTCTTGAATGGGTGTGATTCATTGGATGATAATGTATCACAAGTTTTAACTTATTATATAACAGATGTACACGCCTTAAAGGTTGAGGATATGGAAGGTAGACGTGCATTGATATTAAATAGCAATGGATGTTCCTCCTGTTTTAGCCTCAACCCCTCGCTTTTTGATCAGCTATCTCTGGATTATCTCATTATTGTGGGTAATAAAAATGATGTGCATGATCTAATTGAAAAGAGAGATTCATTTCAAGGAAATCTTTTACTCGATAAGGAGTATGAGTATTTAGACTATAAGCATGGTCTTGGCAAACCGGTTATGCTGACCGTTCTTAAAGGTAATCTGCATTATAAAGAATTGGAAGATGAGGTATACGAAAATTTTGATTTTTAGTGTTTGTTTATTCAGTCAGGAATTAACATCTCAGGATCTTGATAACCTCGTGTATGCAAATGATCTCTATAAAATTCAATCAATATTTGAAAAGGATAACCTGTTGTTAGCTCTTGGGAACAGAAATGACAGGTATCAAATTTTAGTAAAGGATGGGCAGAGTACTCTTGAAATATATGATATCTCAGATTTAGGTGGTGTTCAGGGAAGAATACGACTCCAGGATATTTGGAGTTCTAATGATTTTTTTATTCTGTCCACTTCTTATGGTGTATTAAAACTTGAGGGTGACACGATATTAACTCATGAAAAGGGAAGGGATGACCTTTATTGGAAAAATGCGACACCCTTCAATTTAAGTCAATTCAAAGCGTGCTATACAACTCCCATGATGAGAATTGGATATCAGCTTGTGAAGTCAGGATACATTAAACGGAAACACGATTACCCAATGTTTATTTTGAGTAATGCAAGAGATTCAGTCTATCGATTAAACGCTTCAGGTGTGAAAACAAAAGACACTTATTTTGATTTCAAGGATTGGGATATATTCTATGACCGAACAGATCTGTTTCGTCCATTTATAGACGTGTTAACAGACTCGAAGGTATTATTCAATTTTCCAGGTTGCGATGAAGCAGTTCTTGTTAATGATCATGGTGAAGAACTTCGTTTAACGCTTGATCAAGCCGATGAATCTTACCAATCAACTTACTATTTTGCTAGCGCAGATGCTCGATTAATTCTTGGAGTAGGGTATGATGGAATGAAATATCAGTGTTATTACTATTCCAAAAAGAATTCCAAGTTTATATGGTTTAATGAAATGATGGATCAGCCATTGGGAATATTTTCCAATGGTGTCTATTATCGAAGAAAGTATGAGGATACTTATTATCACTATATCAAACCTTTTGATGGAGATAAAACTTCCATTATCATTGATAGTATAGAATTTTCATATTAAATCAGCTTCCTTAAAGTACAGGGTCTTGAATTCCAGCCTGTTTACAAGGTCGATGAAGTATGATGGATTGGTTTATGGACTTACCTATGATAGTTTACAAGTTATAAGTTCAACAGAAGAACCAAACACATTCATTTTTTGGAA
>JAMWZA010000277.1 GCA_024305105.1 Marinoscillum sp. | reverse complement strand
ATTATAAACTTATTTATATTTGTCTTATGTCTAATAAAGAATTAACCGGAAAAGAGAGTCTGGAACTGATCACTAGCATGATCAATCAGGCTAAGAGTAATTACCAAAAAGGGGGTAGTTTTTACTTCTTGCTTTGGGGGTGGGTAGTAATGATTGCCAATTTCACTCACTATTACCTAGATGCATTCACGGATTATCAATATCCATACATCGTTTGGATTGTGACCATTCCAGCGGGAATAATTTCCGGCATTTATGGATCCAGACAAAGCAAACGAGCGCAAGTTAAAAGCCATTTGGACAGTCTATATGGACATGTCTGGCTTGCAGTGGGAGTTGGGATATTGACCGTTCTGGTCTTCATGAACAAGTTGGAGTTTAATCACAATGCGGTGATTATGCTGTTTTCTGGAATTGGTACATATATTTCTGGTCAGCTCCTACGGTTCAAACCATTGATGCTAGGAGGCTTGGTATTGGCTATAACGAGTATTGTATGTTTCAATGTCTCCATTACAGATCAGTATTTAGTTGGGGGAGTTGGTATCTTCGCAGGGTATTTGATTCCAGGATATTTGTTAAAAAGTAAGGAGAAATGAGCGGTTTTAAACCACTGGACCCATTGTTGCACTCTCAGTTGCGGTTGGCTATAGTCAGCTTACTGTTAGGTGTTGAGTCTGCGGAATTCACCTTTATCAAAGAAAAGACAAGTGCCACGGCTGGAAACTTAAGCGTACAGCTGGACAAACTATCCGAGGCTGGATACATCACGGTAGAAAAAGCCTTTAAAGGCAAAAAGCCTGTGACCACCTGTAAGATCGCAAAGCTAGGCATAGAGGCATTTGAGGCCTATGTCAATGCACTCAAAGGATATATAGAATAAATTTTTTTAACCATATAGTTTATAATATAAACTAGTTTATAAAAAGAGAAATTATGAAAATCAAGAAACAATTAATCGTATGGGTAGTGGCTATAACTGCTGCTATAAGTCATCAGGGAGTTCATGCACAAACAGACGCACTTAGTTTAAGGGCCTATCTGGGAGGTAGTACCACGATGTGGCAACGTAAAATAGATCAAACGGAACAAGATAGTTTTAATCAGGCAATGGCTCAATATGGTTTTCTGAATGCCACCATGGCTGGAAAGGACGAGGAAGCTTTTGATAAGTACTATGAGCCGACTCTGGACCTATTGGATGAGTTGATAGAAGCTAATGTGGAAGTGGCAAGTTGCAAAGCCGTAAAGTCATCAGTCTATGGTTTGGCGATGGCTTACGCGAGCTGGAAGGGTATGTATTTAGGACCGAAGAGCTCAGGTCTGGTTGAGGAAGCTTATGCAGATGAACCTAACAACCCTTTGGTGGTCAAACTATATGCTTCTTCCAAGTTGTATACACCAGAGATGTTTGGTGGAGACCCAAAAGAGGCTTTGGTGGAGTTTAAACGATCCGTGCAATTATTTGAGGAGGCTGGTGACACGACCAATAACTGGCTGTATATGGATGCGTTGGCTCATTTAGGAATCACTTATGGTAAGGTCGGGCAACATCAGGAAGCGATCGAAGTATATGCGAAAGCATTGAGTTTGGAACCAGAATTCAACTGGGTAAAGTATTCGTTAAAACCTTCTGCGGAGAAGAGAATCGCTTCCAAATGAGAACGCTGGCCACTATCCTATTGACCTGGTTGATCTGCCACACGTTGAGTGCTCAAAACGTACTCAACGGGTCAGTGGTAGATTCAGAGACGCAGGAGCCATTGATTGGTGTTAATCTCTATTTCCTGAGTGATTTCTCCAAAGGAACGACCACTGATTTCAATGGAAAATTTCAATTGAAGCTACATTCTGGTCAGATATCCGATACGCTGCTCATTTCTTATGTTGGCTATGCTGAACGCTTGATTGCAGTAAAGGACGCACCGAAAGTGATCGAGTTGAACGTTCGCAATATGGAGATGAATGCCGTTGAAGTAGTGGCTGAGCCATTGGTGGCTGAAGAATTCAAATTTGTGAAAGTTAGTAAGCTGGGGATTTACACCAATCCGGCTTCTAAGGCAGATCCACTTCTGGCTGTAAATACCCTGCCATCAGCTACCACCACTGATGAATCGGCGGCTATTAGTCTAAGGGGTAGCAGTCCTGTGGAAACCGGGATCTTTTTGAATAACGTACCGGTATATGACGCAGTGCGCTACAGTCAGCTGAATGGCATTGGGACATTCAGTTTATTCAATACGTCTTTGATCAAGAATGTTACCGTATTCCCGGGCAATCCACCACTGGAGTTTGCCAATAGTACAGCGGGGGTAGTGTCAATTACCACGGATGATAACCTGATTGAAGTAAACAGCAATTCGCTAATTGTAAGTCCAGCGAATGTTGGGTTTCAGCGCAATCAAAAACTAGGGAATCAGAATCTCAAGGTATTTTCCAATTATCAACCAAGCACCGTTTTGAAGTGGTTGAACCCACAGGCGTTGGATCAACTCAATTCGTTTCAATCGATAGATGCCGGAGCGTACATCTACGGACAACTGTCAGATAAAGTGAGTTATAAATCCTATAACTATGGATTGCTGGAGCAGTATGATTACCAGTACATGCACCCAACATTTAATGGGTCTTTACTACAAAAACGTGTTAAGGCGTTTAACGTGTCCAATATTTACATGGCTACATCCTTCGGACTATTGTCATGGAATCAGGGGTACTCCATATCTTCTGGCAACTATGATTATAGCCAGGCCTCATTTTCAGTGGGAAGGCAAGCTGTTTTTCAAGGGCTTACTTTATTCAAAGGGGCAGAAAAATGGCAGATCAAAACAGGGGTTAATTGGGATTTGAACCGATCTGAGATTAGTGGAACATTGTTTCAATTCCAATATGCAGTAGGGGAGGAGTACCCCACGTTTCAGA
>JAMWZA010000276.1 GCA_024305105.1 Marinoscillum sp. | reverse complement strand
CGGAAGTCCTGGTTGGTTTGTTTTCAACCAGGTGATCGATCAACTCGTTTACTCCCTTGCCTGTTCTGGCAATGATGGGCATGATGTCGACTCCCCCAAGAACTTCACTCAACTTATCTGTATCAATGACCAGGCCCTTTTTATCAGCCACATCGGTCATGTTGAGCGCCATGGTTACCGGTACCCCAAGATCCAATACCTGGGTAAATAACAACAGATTTCTTTCGAGATTTGATGCGTCAACAACGACCACAATGCGATCAGGATAATCTGGGTTTTGCTTGTCCCTCAAGAGATCATAAACGACTTTTTCGTCCTGTGTTTTTGGATAAAGGCTGTAGATGCCCGGAAGGTCGAGTATTTCTACGGGGTTGTCAGATCGCTTAAGTTTCCCAGACTTTTTGTCTACGGTCACGCCAGGGAAGTTCCCTATCTTCTGATTGAGACCTGTGAGTTGATTAAATAGGGATGTTTTGCCTGAGTTGGGATTCCCAACTAGAGAGATTTTCATAGTTACTCCACTTCTACAAGTGACGCCTCATCCTTTCTCAGAGACAATGTATATCCATCGAGATCAATAGCAATAGGTCCCCCAAATGGAGCTTTAAAAACTACTTCAACAATTTTTCCAGGATACAACCCCATATCCACCAGCTTAGAGCTAACACCATTTTTAGAAAGACTTTTTACGGTCATGGCTTTGTTTAATTGTAGTAAATCGAGTGTTGTCATTTATTCCTGAATTGGTTGCAAAATAACAGAGTTGATAACTGATATACAATCGCTAGTCATAGTGAATTATGCTTTTACCAGACCAGTTTCCATCGCATAAACAATTAACTCAGTTGGCGACTTCAAATTAAGTTTCTTTAAAATGTTCTTTCTATGACTATTGATAGTGTGAACGCTGACATTTAGCTCATCGGCAATCTGAACGGTCTTGTGGCCTTTAGTGATCAGCTGCAGAACTTCATATTCTCTTGGCGAGAGATCAGTCGGTTCGCAATCAACTTCTTTTGGCTCGTTATCATGCTCAATCAATAAATCCAGAATCCTATTGCAATAGAACCTGCTGTTTTTAGATACCGACTCAATCGCATTTAAGATTTCAGTTTGGCTACACTTTTTGGTAACGATGCCTTTGATGCCCATATCCAGCAAAGGCTTGACGTGTTCCTTCTGATCCTCGTTGGTGATGATCAGTACATTAGTCGCGTTAGATGCTACCACCTGATTCAATAATGATTTCAGAACCGGATCATTACTTTGATAATCCATCAGTAAAACATCGGGGTGTTGTTGCAGCACTTCTTTCATCAGTTCCTCAGCTCCATCGACTACCCCCGCCAATTCATACTCATCCTTCTCATTCACCATGTGGATGAGTCCCTCGCGAGTCAAAAACTGAAAATCAGAAATGAGAACTTTGATCTTTTTCATTTATTTAGAATGATTCTAAACAGCAAATCTACCTTGTAAACCTGAAATAGACAATTTGGTTGCGATTTGCTTGAATAATCAATTGATATCAGCCCGTTTGGGTTAATTTTGACTTATTAACATTCATCAAAAATCTTTTAGTGATATGGAATTCCGCTCAGAACACGATACCATGGGGGAAGTAAAAGTACCCGCAGATAAATATTGGGGAGCTCAAACAGAGCGATCAAGAAACAACTTTAAAATAGGCGGAGCCAATATGCAGATGCCATTGGAAGTGGTTAAAGCTTTTGCCATTCTTAAGAAATCCGCTGCACAGGCAAACCATGAGTTGGGAGTACTCGCTGCAGAGAAAAAAGACCTAATCGCTCAGGTGTGCGATGAAATCCTGGAAGGAAAGTTGGATGAGCAGTTTCCCCTTGTCATATGGCAAACCGGATCTGGCACTCAATCCAACATGAACTGCAACGAGGTAGTGGCCAATCGAGCACACGTCATTAACGGTGGTTCGCTAACAGACGACAAAAAAGTCATTCATCCAAATGATGATGTAAACAAGAGTCAATCTTCTAATGATACCTTCCCAACAGCCATGCACATCGCATCATACAAGCTGATTGTGGAAAACACCATCCCGAAGGTGAAGAAGCTACGAGATACATTAAAAGTAAAGTCTGATAAGTTTCAGGATGTAGTTAAAATTGGTCGCACACATTTTATGGATGCCACACCGCTTAGCCTGGGTCAGGAGTTTTCTGGCTATGTATCACAACTAAACCATGGGCTCAAAGCATTGGAAAACACTTTTGCTCACCTAAGTGAATTGGCTCTGGGAGGAACCGCTGTGGGAACGGGACTGAATACGCCAGCGGGATATGATGTGCTGGTTGCCAAGCGAATTGCTGAAAATTCCGGCCTTCCATTTATTACCGCCGAGAATAAGTTCGAAGCATTGGCAGCACATGACGCGATGGTTGAAACCCACGGTGCACTCAAGCAAATAGCCGTTAGTTTGATGAAAATTGGCAATGATATCCGCATGTTATGCTCAGGACCAAGAAGTGGAATCGGTGAAATTATCATTCCTGAAAACGAGCCCGGCTCATCAATTATGCCCGGCAAAGTAAACCCAACACAATGTGAAGCATTGACGATGGTTTGTGCTCAGGTAGTTGGTAATGATGTAGCAGTATCTGCTGGTGGTATGTTTGGTCAGTTTGAACTGAATGTCTTCAAACCAATGATGGTCTACAATGTACTGACCTCAGCAAGATTAATTGGTGATGCCTGTGAATCATTCAATGACAACTGTGCAGTGGGAATAGAGCCAAACTTCCCGGTCATCAAAGACAAATTAGAAAAATCATTGATGCTGGTAACTGCATTAAACACCCACATTGGGTATGAAAATGCTGCTAAAATCGCTAAAAAAGCACATAAAGAAGGAACGACACTAAGAGAAGCTGCTGTAGAACTCGGTTTATTGACCAGTGAGCAATTCGATGAATGGGTACGACCTGAAGATATGATAGGTAGCTTAAAAAAGTAAATTTTTGACTCTTTTATAGTTATTTTAGTA
>JAMWZA010000275.1 GCA_024305105.1 Marinoscillum sp. | reverse complement strand
AGTACCGCCATTACCGTCACCAGGATTATCACCCATTCTTGCAGCGGCAACAGTAATCCACCTGGAATCAGTTGGTTCTGGTTCTGGATCTACACCAGTATCATCGGAAGTACAAGCAGTCATTAGGCCGACTGTCAGTATCATAGCACTCAAAAATGTATAATTCAAAAAGCTTCGCTTCATTGTCGTTCTATTTAAAAAAGTTAAAATTTATTGATTCTATAATTTATTTTTAGATAAAAAGCCCTGCCGGGTTTCTGCACAGATAGGTTATCATATACAGGTTTGTCGAATAAGTTTTTGATATCAAAACTCACCACAAACTCGTTGCTAGGGAAGACATAACTCATCCCGAAATCTTGCGCCAATTGCATGGGTATTTTGAAAAAGTCATCTCCTACAGTATTGGACCCTTGAGGTACGAGGTATGAAAACTCATCCGTGAAGTACATGGTGTAGAAAAGATTTAATCGTGAGTATTTTTGAATTAAATCTTTGAACGAATAGCGCAAACTACCATTCATGGTAAAAAACGGAGTATTTGGGACGTCTATTTCCACGCCTCTGTTGATGATTTTTAAGTCAAAACAGGAGACATTGAAATTGAGCCCCAGTTTGTTATTGTAAGTGTATTCCAATTGTGCCTCTATACCTTTGGATGTACCGTTTCCCTGGTTTTCGTAGAGAATGGTTTCGTCGTTAACATTCAATGATGTTTCAATGGGCAAACCAATTCTGTCTTTAATATTTCTGGTGAAGAAGTTCGTTGAAACGGCAAAATCATGCTTTTTGATAGTAAACGTTCCAAACCTAAAACCTAAGTTGTAATTGTTGCTCAGCTCAGGCCTGATGCTTGGGTTGGCTACCACATTATCGCCATCATTACCAAACACTTCACTTTCATTCGGCAACCTGACTGCTTTTTCAGCAGAGGCTAGGAGAATGATTTTAGGGAAAATGGTATGGGAAACGGTTAAACCATAACCTTGATCTTTTGTATTGGCCCTTGTAACATCATCTTCGATTTCATTGGTGTCTTCATTGATCTCAGGATCAATGTTTACCGTCTCTTGTTGATAATATTTCCCAAATACATTGGCTTTTAGTTTTTCATTGAACGCATTGAACTCGTAAGTAGCAGAAAAGATATTTTTATTAAGGTCCCTTGTTCCTGTAAAAGTATTTTCCAAAACCGATCTTAAAGCGTCACTGTCTACTCGGTCAATACCGCTATACACATGGTTTAGTAAAAGGCGATGTTGCTGGTTAATGGCGTAAGAAATTCCGGTTCTAACTGACGCTACATTTCTATTTATTTTGGCAAGGGTAGGACCTCCTTCTTGTTGAGATCTCCATGAATACTGATATTCATTCCCTCTAAAATCAGTGGCTCTTTCTCCATTCCAGCTGTAAGCCCATGACACTGTATCGTTTACCATACGGTCTCGTTTACCGTACAAGCCATTTATAGTTATATCCAGACCTTTAGCCAGAAAGTCCTTCTTTTGATATGTTAGGTTTGCCAGCATGGCATTCGATTCCAAATACCTGCCTTTATAGGGCATTATGGTCATAAATGCTCCGTGTTGAACTTCCTTATAGTCTGTAGAACCTGTAAATCCAATCAAAAACTGGTCTGCCCATTTCACATTGGTATAACCAATTTGTGCCATACCGCCTGATGATCTATAAGCATCGTTAAACCTTCTCGCCGTAATGGGCGTTTGTACGCCACCTAAACCTGTAACTACCACACTTCTTCCTGAGACTTTGTAATCATTGTCAGAATAGTTATGGAAAATGGATGCTTTAACAGTCAGTCCAGATTTTTCAAAACGGTACAAGCCGTTGGCACTCGCTTGAAACGTATTGAATGATCCATAAGAAACGGAAGCATTGAAATTAGTTTTTGCTTCTTTATGAAGTACAATATTTATGGCTCCACCCAATGCATCGTCTGATAAATGACCTGGAACGACTCCTTTATAAACCTCAATTTGTTTGATCATGGAAGGCGGAATGCTATTCAGGTTGAATGAGTTGCCATAGGTCGAAATAGGAATACCGTCAATAAAAACGCGTACAGAACTTCCAGACAATCCATTTAGACTATAACTAACGTTGGAACCTAAACCTCCATTTTGGCGGATCTTAACCCCAACAGTGGTGTTTAACAATTCATTTGTTTGAATACTGCGTAAACTAGCTTCCTTGGTCTCTACCACATTTACGGTGAAGCCTTGAGTTTCTATTTCTCTTTTAACAGATTGTCCTTCTACAGTGACCTCATTTAATAGACTTGCATTAGCTCTTTGAAGTGTTTTTTGATGATCCACCTTTTCGTTTTGGACTGTGATAGTGAAAACCTGATTATTGACTTCAAGGCTGCTTATTTCTAATTTGTATTGGCCTGGAGGAATATTTTTGAATTGATAGTGCCCACTTTCGTTTGTTAGGGTGTGTTGGTTTAGTGCAGGAAGGTTAACTGTAGCAAAAGCCACAGGCTCTCCATCATCAAATGTAAGGCGACCTGAAATTCCTCCATTTTGAGCCACTATGCTTTGGGCGCTTAGTAATGCTAATACAAATGTGATGATTGTTTTATGCACTATTTTTATTTAGACTAATTATAAATAGACTGCAAAAATAGATGTCCACTTACCCGTATCAAATCGCTATTAGTAGGGTTTTTTACCTGTCACTATCCATCACTACTTGTAGTAGTGGCGACCTTGCTTAGCACCTTAAGTGCCATTATCTTGCGGCATTTAAAAAGAATAGTTAATGTTTGACGGATTAGGTTTTCCAAAATCACTTAAAGAAGAGACTTTTGACAACTGGCTGGAAGATGGTCGACAGGCTAAAATTGGTTACACCTATCTCCTGGTAATTTGGGATTCATTTGAATCCAAATACCTGCCAGTCTATACGGAAAGTCGCGAGGAGATGAATGCATATGAAAAGTTTCAAACCGCTACGGGTAGGGAGTCATTAGTTGCTGCCTATGATCTGTATAGTGAATCAAGA
>JAMWZA010000274.1 GCA_024305105.1 Marinoscillum sp. | reverse complement strand
ACCGTAATCTCATTAAAAATGATTTCATTTTGTGCATCGAAACTTCTCCGACGAATTAGCGCACGAATGCGTGCATTCAACTCCGCCAGATCAAAAGGTTTAGTGATGTAATCATCTGCTCCAATATCCAGCCCTTTAATTCGATCTTCTATGGCATTTTTGGCGGATATGATGATGATTCCAGATTTGGAGTTAATGGATTTTAACCGCTCAATTACGTCCAGTCCATTTCCATCTGGCAAGGTGATGTCTACGACTACACAGTCGTATTCATATGCCCAGGTTTTCTCGCTGGCATTGGTGAAGTTATCAGCCCATTCACAGTGGTATCCAGATTCTTTGAGGTAAGCAATGATTGATTCTCCCAGTGTTTTTTCGTCTTCGACTAAGAGTATATTCATTTAATTTCTAATGATTAAAAAATGTAGTGTGAAATTGAAATATACGCAATTCGATTTAAAAAGTCTGATGTTGATTAAACCACAGAAAAGGGTAGTTCGTCGTAAAATACTTTGACTTTTTCGTGTGATTGACCAAATTAGCATCAACAGCTAAAGATGAGATTATAAAAATATAATCGAATCGATCACCGCTATAACGTAGACCTACTGCTTGATTGAAGCAGTAGGTTTTTTTATACTTCGCTAATTCTGACCTTCTTCTTTTTTATTCGTGTATTGTCTAACGCTTTCAACGCTTTAGATACTTGGTTCTTCTTGATTGCTACAAAAGCACAATCTTGTTTGATCTCGATAGCCCCAACATCGTCTGAGCTTAACCCTCCAGTTTTTATGAATGCCCCGGCAATATCACCTTTAGAGATTTTATCCTTTCTGCCACCAGAGATGAACAATGTCGTCCAGTTAGCAGGAGAGAGACTGGTAGTCGGTGAGCTGATTTTTTCAGCTTTGATGGGGCCAATAAACTCAGGAAGTGGCTCTTCTTTCCACTGCAGCACGTAAGCGATCCCACTGGCGTTCATTCGTGCTGTTCGTCCATTCCTATGGGTAAACTCTTCTACTCTATGTGGAAGCTGATAGTGTGCAATATAGCCCAACTCTGGGATGTCAAGTCCGCGTGCCGCCAGATCCGTGGCGATTAATAACTGGTGTGTTTTGTTTCTGAATTTGATCAGCGCACGCTCACGGTCTATTTGTTCCATGCCTCCGTAAAAGGTCGCATGGCTTATGTTTTGTTTTGTCAGGTGCTCGCTGATGTACTCAATCGTGTCTTTGTAGTTGCAGAAGACAATACCTGGCTGATCCCCGATATGATTCAATAGATTTACCAGCGTTCTCAGCTTGTCCTTATCCGGGGACACTACTTTTTTCAGGGTAAGTTGGTTGTTGTTTTCTTTTAAATAATCAACATAAGCTGGTCGCTGTAAGTTGACAAACTTGGGGATTTCAACTCCTTCGGTGGCGGAAGTGAGAATGACCTTCTTAGCTCGTCTAACAGCCTGAGTAATTTCTTTCATTTCGTCTTCAAAGCCTACCTCCAGAGACTTGTCAAATTCATCCAAAATGAGTGTGGTGACACTTTTTGTGTCTATTTGCCTACGTCTAATTCGGTCTGCAATTCTTCCTGGAGTTCCGATAAGTACTGCCGGAGGATGTTGTAAGTCGATCTTGTCTTTGGAGCCTGTACGACCTCCGTAGATGGCATTGACTTTATATCCGGTACCCATCTCTCGTAGCACCTGTTCTATCTGCAAAGCCAGTTCTCTGGAAGGTACAATAATCATAGTTTGTACTTCAGTCACTTCTGGATTGAGATTGGCGATTACCGGCAGTAAGAAAGCAAGCGTTTTACCAGTGCCAGTAGGCGAGAGGAGGATCACATGGTTATTGGAGTCGATTGCCATACCAGCTTCCTCTTGCATTGGGTTGAGTTTGGGAATTCCCAATTTGGATAGAATTTCGGACTGGCTTTTAATGTGAGTCATGACAATATGTTGATCGTAGATCGCAAAGCTCCTAAATTTATCAACAGTAAATGATGATATTCTTAAATTACTTCTTCTTGAGCTCATCCATAAGTGCATCTACTTTTTTATTCAGCTCGTCTACTTTGTTTTCCAGGCCTGCATTGTTATCCATGACCATTTCATCTACGAAAATGGCATTCATAATCGACATGCCGAAAATACCCCCGGAAAGCACTACGATGAAGAAAAATATACGTGTCAGCACGGGTTTCCAGGCACTGCCATTGGAGTTGGCAATGATGGTGGCTGGAATGTCATTCCAACCCTCCAGGGTGAAAACCTGAAAAATCGAATAGAGTGAAATGGCTGGGTTACCAAACATTTCGGGTGCTTCATCTCTGAATAAATAAGTGCTTAAAATAGCCAACAGTACATTGTAGATAACCAATGCGACCAATACGAAAACGGAAGCTTTAAACGCACGACCAATACCCGAAACCATTTTCCTGATATTCGGAATGAAACGCATGAATCGCAAGATCCGCATGACGCGTAATAGTCTGAAAACCAGCAAGTAAGAGAGGTCGGGAATTTCTATGAGCAATACGAAGAGCGAGGGAATGGATATCAGGACCAGGAAGAAATCAAACTTGTTCCAGTTATTTTCAAAGTAATATCCCCATCCTTTCATGCCTACCTTGATGACCAGTTCGAATATGAAGAATATGGTAAACCCATGATCCAGCAGCATCAGCAGTTCGTTGTGATGAAGCTGTTTGTAGCCCATCAAAAAGAGCAGGACAGCATTGAGCATGATTGCAGTTGCAATCAGCAGTTCGTTGGTGAAGAAATTGACAATCCGCGAGATCATCTTTTAGTCTAGGTTAAAAAATGGTTGATGATTTGGTTTGTCAAATTAAAGAGAAAATGTGTTTTTGACTAGTAAACTGTGTAAAGGTTACACTGAATGATACATTTCATACCGTAATACACAAAGTATGGATCGATTGTTTGTGTTACGGATCTGCCTTGCTTTAGGAGCCCTAGACAAAAAGAGGCTATCTCAAAAAGTGACAATTAATGTAACCTATGAGATAGCCTCTTTA
>JAMWZA010000273.1 GCA_024305105.1 Marinoscillum sp. | reverse complement strand
CAGACTTTACCAATATCGTGAAGAAGCCCTGCACGTTTGGCTAGTTTAGGGTTGAACCCAAGTTTTTTCGCCACGGTTCGTGTCCTCACGAACGAGACATAGATGGATCGTGAAGTCACGATCCACAGCGGTTAAGAGCATGCATGCTGCTCCCTCTACGTCTTATTCAACAACACCATGCGCTGGCGATCATGTTTTTGCACTGACCGGACGAATTCTCTAAACTCCTGATAGTCTTCCTTTTGGTATTCACCTGCTTTAAGTGAAAACTTTCGGATCAGTAGGTACTTGTTTTCACTATCGGATTTATTGATTATTCGCTCATAGGCTCCAAAATCAGAATCAAACAAAACATCACTTAAAGATGCCTCGGGCATAAACCCTTCAGGAAAGCTAACCTCCAGCGTGTCTATCTGCATGTATGGGTACTTGATTATAAGCGGTCTTTTCCTTTCATCGGCATTCAGTCGGATGTAGCTAATATCCGTGAATACAAAGGGCTTGTAGAAAAATCGATTGCCATTAACACTCGCTGCATTTTTACTGTTGAGACTCACTTTGAGTTTTCCTTTGGGCACCGCTTCTCTGCTAGGTTCGGTCAGTGTAATTTCATTGAGTTTTACACTCCCCCAGTCATGTTCATCTATAAACCATTCGGCTTGCTCATCGCTTGACTTCTTACATGCTCGGTCAAACCCGTCATTCTCTATTTCCAAACCAGAGTAGTCACGCTGGAGCTCGATTTGCGCACTGCCATCTTTAGCTATGGTTATAGAAGCTTTTGTAGACTGTACGTTATCTTCAAGCTGATAGGATCGTGTATGGATCACCTTGGCACCTTCATTGGTAATCATCAGTGCATCCCGGTCACTAGTAAAGTGTCCGAGATAGCCAAATGGATTGGTTTGCGAAGTGCACTCAAGCCAAACGGTATCTCCTTCGATTGGCACGGTTAGGATCACGTGATTAAAGGTACTGGCGGGGAAGTCTGGATGTAAGATTTTACCTGGTTTTGGTCCTGCCGTAATGAGTGTGTAGTAGGAATCCACTCCAGCAATCTCCAGTAGCGATTTAGTGTAGAATGTCAATGCCTTACAATCACCATATTTTTTCTCATGAACAAACCCTGACTCAAAGGGCTGCCAACCACCAATGCCAAGCTGTACGCTAACATACCTGGTGTTTTGCTGTAGGTAATTGTAAATAAACCTGGTAATCTCCAAATCCGAGGCATCTGTGGGAAGGTCTGCGAAAATGGGTGCTAGCTGATCTGGTGTTAACGTATTTCTTGGAGTGAGTAGTTGATTTTGCCAGGTGCCAAAGTCGTTCCAGGTCTTCATTTCGCCGGTATAGTCTCCCATGGTGAATACATTGGGCGCTAGATACACCATAGGCATGTATTCTTCTCTATGTGGTGAATAAGGTTCATTTTCATAGGCAACCAGACTGTCTACTCGCCAAGTCATTTTTTGATTGGTAGAGGTGGTTTCTGGCTGCACGTTGATCGACTTATGTCGAAATCCTTCATCAATTTGACTTTCTACGGTCAGAGTGGCACGGATGATGCTTTGCTTATCATCCGACTGGGGAATCCAGGTAGGGTAGAACATCGTTCCCTTCACCGAATATTCATAAGTCACTTCTATGATGTAAGGATATGAATTGGAAATCACTCGAAATATTTTAGCCCTGGAGTCATCTGCGATGCTATAACCTTTGGTGCTGTAATCATCAAAATCCTTCAGCTTGAACTTTTCAAACTCCTTGCCATTCATATTATATAGGTGAATCTCCGCATCTTTGATCTCCCAGAAATCGCTATAATCCAACCGTACATAGTTGCGATCTGAGGCCTTTTTGTTGAGGATGATGGCTTTATACGACTGTTTATAGGATGCTTTATCAATTCCTTCAATTACAAAATGAGTATTATCATACAGCACAATTTCATTCGTGCCCTCTTGTAATGAGTCGGGGATGCTGTTCAGAATTCCCTGACCATAAACACCCAGGCTAATGTTCAGGATACATCCAGCTATTAATAGAGTTCTCATAGTTTTTTCAGGACAACCATTTCTTTGTTCTTATTCGTAGCAATATCGAAGAATTGCTTCAATATGGGATAATCCTGAGGGGTAAATTCAGTTTGTTTAAGTTGAAATGCGCTCATGATATTTACCTGACCTCCCATGACAGTTGCCGTATATAGGAACCTACCGCCATTGTTGGGAAGAGATACATTCATTTGTTCTGGCATCTCTGCTGTATAGCCTTCTGGAATGTCTATTTTGATGATGACACTTTCTGAAATACCATAAGGGAAGTCAACCAATGACATGCGCTCTTCTCGTTTAAAGGGGTTTTCTAATTCAGAACCATATTGAATTGGTTGAATGTAGAGAATGTCTCCGTCGATTGATTTGGTCGTGTGAAACTTCACTATCATGTCATTTTCATCGGTGTTAAGCTCAGTATCGGACAACTCTGCTTCTGGAAATATACTAGCTAGATTTTCCTCATACTTAGTTTCATCATCTTTGACTTTGGCGCTTTCCTGAATCGCCGCATAGCCAGTGTACTTCACTGCATAATCCACGTTCATTTCACCCGCTGAGTGGGAGTAAGTAACTAGAGTCGTAGAGCCATATTCAGCTTTGCTTTTAAGTTTCACCCATTTGCCGCCAGCTTCACCGAGTAGCCAGCCGTTTGAATTCAGGCATTTTTTGGGCAAGACACCAAATGGAAGTGATCCTGTGGCGTCAAAAAGGACTATTCCTGAACTAGTTTCAACAGCCCCAATAACATAATTGAAATCTTCCGTATTTGGGTAAATGGGATGCGGGGTACCACTGCCTCTGGTCGATAGAATCACCGGGTTTGCCTGAAGTTCCGCTTCTTGCATGGCTGCCACCAGGGTCAGGTTAATGTCTGCAACGCTACCTGATCCTTCATTAAAAGCGGACCTCCCAGCTTTCTGACTTGAAAATCCAATAGATCCATCATGAACGAAATGGTCTCTGAGCCAGATGTAAAGTTCCTCCGCTTTTACATCCGGGTCATCGGATAGGGTGGCGATTTTGTCTTTTGCAAAACTCCCTTT
>JAMWZA010000272.1 GCA_024305105.1 Marinoscillum sp. | reverse complement strand
TCAAAGAACATTTCAAGCAGAAATATTCCTGAAGTTTTTCTCGACACGGATGTGGCTTTTGATATTCTTTCCAAGAGGACACCTCATTTTGATGAATCCAAAATCCTATTAGAATTGGTTGCCCAGGGTAAAATCCAACTGTGTATTTCCTATTTGTGCATTCCAAACCTAATTTACTTAGGTTATGACATCTACAAAATCAAAATATATGAGCATATTCCAAAAAGCTTCATTTCAGTCTGTCAACTGATCCCAACAGCTAGCAAACAAGTGATACTGGAAGCTATTGAATCAAAATTCAAGGATAAGGAAGATGCAGTCCAATACTATACGGCACTGTACCATAAAGTCGATTACTTTGTAACGCGCAACCTCAAAGATTACATGAATGCCCATAACTCCTTACCCGTATTTTCTCTTGTGTCATTTATAGCGATGATTTAAATACACAGTACTCGCCCCAGCTTTAAAATCGCCACCATACTCAATCCATCCGTAATCTTGCCATCCAGCACCATCTGATGAGCCTCCTGGAAAGGAAGTTTCCAGATTTTCAGATCTTCTGTTTCTTCAAACTCGGTCTCGCCCTGAGTCAGCTCCTCTGCTAGAAATGCATAACCTACCTCATCTGTCACAGAATTGGATGTATGCATTTTTAAAAACTCCGTCCATTTCTCTGCGGAAAGTCCGGTCTCTTCTTTTAACTCTCGTTTGGCTGAGTCCAGCTTGGTATCTACTTTCGGCCCGCCTCCCATAGGAATTTCCCAGCTGTACTCATTCAGCGTATACCGCCACTGGCCGACCAGCCAGGTGTTCTGATCTTCGTCCAGCGGGATGATGCCAATCGCATAATTTTTAAAAAGCACTTTGCCATAGTGACTGATTCCACCCCCGGGATTGATCACCTTGTCTTCTTCCAGTGTGATCCAGGGATTGTCGTATATGCGTTTTGAAGACTGTAGCTTCCAGGGGTTTTCTTCCATAGCTCAAACTTATGAAATCATGAGGGAAGTGATTAATTGTTTTCAGCAGATTAACATCGGTTGCCCTACCTTTGGCAACATGTTATTAGCCTTCCACAATGAGACGTTAATAGAGGCTGGCTGTGATGAAGCCGGTCGGGGCTGTCTGGCTGGGCCTGTAGTAGCTGCGGCGGTCATTCTGCCTAAAGATTACCACCATGATGTACTGAATGACTCCAAGCAGCTGTCAGAGAAACAGCGGATGGAATTAAGAGAAGAAGTCCTCAAATCAGCCATCGCTTATGGCATTGGCATTGCGTCACCTGAAGAAATCGATGACATCAACATTCTGAATGCCTCCTACCTGGCCATGCATAGGGCTGTTGATCAGTTGAAGCAGACTCCTGAGTTGCTCTTGATTGATGGCAATCGCTTTAAGCCAAAGCAAGACATCCCATACGAATGCATCATCAAAGGGGATGGTAAATATTACTCCATCGCGGCAGCTTCCATTCTTGCCAAAACACATAGGGACGAGTTGATGAAATCGCTCTGTGAAGATCATCCGGGTTATGGTTGGGAAACCAATGTGGGATACCCTACCAGGGCACACCGAGCTGCTATCAAAGAACAAGGGATCACTCCCTATCACCGAAAAAGTTTTCAACTGCTGCCACGTCAGCTGGAGATGTTCTAACTTTAATCAAGGCGGCTCATTGCCAACATAATTATTGATGAAAGACAAAAATGACACTAGCAGATCAGCTTGCTTCTTCTCTCGGTGAGCGTTCACAGCTTCCCAACAAAGCACTTGGAGCAGAGATTGTCCGATCGCAAGACAAAGCAGCACTAAACGAAATAAGGGAGCTGATCTCCAAAAACCAAAAGCTGGCTGTTTTGGGAGATGCGCTTAAGGTAGTAGAAATCATGGGAGAATTGGATAGTGCATTCACCAAAGAAGCTATTGACCAAATCCTGCCTTTACTGGATCATCCAAGCAACAAAATTCAGTGGCGAGCCATGTCTGCGCTGAGTACAATCGCCAGGCACCACACAAAACTTCTTTTTGAGAACGTTAGCCAGCTTATAGAAATCATGAATGCAGGGTCTGTGATCACCAAGGATCATGGTGTGAAAATAATGCTTTGCCTGTACGAAAACCCATCTTATCAAAATACGATTGGTGTACTACTAAATGAACAAATACTGCAGGCGCCAGATAATCAGCTAGGTCAATATGCTGAAAAATGGAGTAAGCGTATTGATTCAAACGACCTAGGTGCGCTGATTAGAAGTCTTGAGACAAGACAGTCAGACCTTCATAACCCATCTCATCAAAAGCGTATCGCTAAAATATTAAAAAAACTGTATAAAACAGCCAACATTAAATAACTGAAAAGACAAATGATCAGCTGGAGTGACTTTGATAAAATAGACATGCGTATCGGGACAATCCTAAGAGCAGATGACTTCCCGGAAGCTCGAAAACCTGCTTATAAACTCCATGTCGATTTTGGAGAATTAGGGATTCGTAAAAGTTCAGCACAAATCACAACGCGATATCGTAAAGAAGATCTGGCAGGGAAGCAAGTGATTGGCGTAATCAACTTTCCTCCCAAGCAAATAGGCCCATTTATAAGCGAATGTCTGATCATGGGTGTCTATGGAGAAGATGATGAGGTGGTACTCATCCAACCCGACCAATCATGCCCAAATGGCTCAAAAATTGGTTAGTTTTCCTAAAAGCGAATAGAATGTCCAGTTTAAAAAATAGTCCGACAAACAATAACGTAGACGCCTTCCTGGCATCAATCGAGTCAGCGTCTCAACGTGCAGATGCTCTTATCCTGAAAGATCTTATGGAGGAAATCACCGGCTGCAAAGCAGCAATGTGGGGACCTTCTATGGTAGGCTTTGATTCGTACCATTACCAATATGAAAGTGGTCGTGAAGGAGACTGGTTCGTCACTGGGTTTTCACCTCGAAAACAAGCGCTTAGTATTTACATCCTGGCGGGATTTGAAAAATACGACGAGCTTTTGTCAGGTCTGGGCAAGTACAAAACAGGAAAGGGTTGTCTGTATGTTAAAAAGCTTGAGGACATTGATGTCAACGTCCTCAAAATATTAATAGCACGATCTTCAGCATTTGTAAAGGCTAAATAGGGCCTGCTGAAAAAGTCTGGAGTGTGCCAGCTACGAGGCGGCAAAGAGAAGC